>NZ_CP030265.1:825000-967500 GCF_008843145.1 Skermanella pratensis
GGGTGGATCGGGTGGCGTTGACCACCACGCCGGCGATCCGGTTGAACGCCACGTTCTGGAGCAGTTCGCCCCGGCCGGTGGTCGCCAGCAGCACGCCCAGCGGCAGCCCCAGCAGGGTGCCCAGCAGCGCTGCCAGGCCCACCATGTAGAGCGTTTCGACGGTGGCGTTAACCAGCAGCGCGTAGACTTGCGGGGACATGTCCGAGGACCTCTACCGACAGGTTGTTGACTTGGATGAACGAGATGGCGGACTGCACCGCCTCGGCGCCGCCGACCGCCTCGACCACCAGGATGCCGAACGGGGCGCCCTGGATATGGTCGATCCGTCCGTGCAGGATGTTCACGTCGAGCCCGAAGCGCCGGGTCAGCTGGCTGATGATCGGCGTGTTGGCCATGGCGCCCTTGAAGGTGATGCGCAGCACCGGGTTGCCGCCGGGCAGCGGCTCCGCCACCAGCCGGGCGGCCAGGGTCTCCGGCAGTTCGGCCCCGGCCACGGCCGAGACGAAGCTGCGGGTCGTCGGGTGCCGGGGCGCCGTGAACACGTCGAACACGTCGCCGCGCTCGATGATGCGGCCGGCCTCCATGACGGCGACGTGGTGGCAGATCTCCTTGATCACCGCCATCTCGTGGGTGATCAGGACGATGGTCAGGCCGAGCTTCTCGTTGATGTCGGCCAGCAGGCGCAGGATCGACGTGGTGGTTTCCGGGTCGAGCGCCGAGGTCGCCTCGTCGCACAGCAGCACCTTGGGCTCGCTGGACAGGGCGCGGGCGATGCCGACCCGCTGCTTCTGGCCGCCGCTCAGCTCGGCGGGATAGCGGTCCCGCTTGTCGCCGAGGCCGACCAGGTCGAGCAACGGCTCCACCTTCGCCTTGATCTCCGCCTTGCGCAGCCCGGCCAGTTCCAGCGGCAGCGCCACATTGTCGTACACGGTGCGCGACGACAGCAGGTTGAAGTGCTGGAAGATCATGCCGATGCCGCGCCGGGCGGCGCGCAGGCCGGAACCGTCCAGCGCCGCCATGTCGACCCCGTCGACCGTGACCCGCCCGGCGGTCGGCCGCTCCAGCATGTTGACCACGCGGATCAGCGTGCTCTTGCCCGCCCCGCTGCGGCCGATGATCCCGAAGATCTCGCCGCGGCCGACGGAAAGGTCGATCCCGTCGAGAGCGCGAACCTCGGGACCGCCGCCCCGCCCGGGAAACACCTTCTCGACACCGTGAAACTCGATCATCCCCATACCCCGCAAAAACAAAAATCCGCCCACAGCAGCTACGCCGGGCGGATCCCCACGCTCTTTAGCTGCATTTATAAAGCGCCCGCAATCTGGTGCTCAAATCGGCGCTGTGAATTGCTATATAATCACATGCTGCGCTGCGTCAAATGGAATTTCCGACGCATCTCCCATGTGGTTTGTGCAGGCCACCGCTCCGGCACCTCTCGGGAATTCCTCTGGAATCTCTCCGGGACGAGGGCTTCCCGCACCGGAGAGGGAGCCAAGCAGCCGCTTGCGGAAGCACGCTTTTGTGGCTATGGTCCGCCCCACCTCAAGGCTGGGGCGTCGCCAAGCGGTAAGGCAGCGGTTTTTGGTACCGCCATACGCAGGTTCGAATCCTGCCGCCCCAACCAGCTCATTTAAGGCTAAGAAGCAAAAGCTTATCTGAGGTTTTGGCAAGCGGGTGGTACACAATGGCGACTGCCTCGAGCTGGCACTCCCTTTCGGGGCTAATTTGAGAATGGGTGTGTACCAGTTGCCGCGCTGAACGGGCACCCGCAGCGCTGCTTGAACGTGAACCGCGTTTTACGGGCATTGTCGGCATCAATAAAGTAGGAGATGATGTCGCTCATCAGTTTCCTCTCCTCTGCGGATGTTTTGATGCCGGCTCTTGTGTTCATTGAGGTTGCGGTGCCCCCCGATACTAGCACCACTGAGCGAGGTCGTGTTCTCGAGAGGTTCGCTCGGAAGTTCTTGGTAACACAGAATTTTGAGGTTACGGAAGAACTCCGGATCACCGGAATGGAGGTCGATCTGCTTGCGACAGAACGCACAACTGGTGAGAGAGTTCTTGTCGAATGCAAAGCGCATCGCGCGAATATCGCTGCAGAGGTTCTCTTCAAAATCCTCGGGCAAGTCATGGGGAAGAGCTTCTCCGCTGGCTGGCTGATCTCAACGTATGCATTAAGCAAGGATGCAAAGGGCTTCTGTGACGAATGGAATGCTAAGTCACCCGAAGAACGGCGCCGGTTGCAGACGGACTTGGTCAGTTTCGTCGGCGGATAGCGGCCACGGCGGTTTGCTGTGGACTACGCTGAGGCGTTTTGGCGGATGAGATCGGGGAGCCAGGGCACGCGGTCGGCGTCCGGGATATTTAGCCGAGCCCCGAGGTAGTCCCAGAACGAGATGGCGAGCTTGGAGCAGGTTTTCAGTAAACTGAGGAAGGTGTCCCGCGCCTGCTTGCCGGCCGCGGAGCGGGTCTCGCCGGAGATCCTGCGTTTGGTGACGAAGCTGCGGACGTCGTTCTCCGAGCCGTTGGTGTGCAGCGGGATATCTGGCCGGTCGAGGACAAGCAGCAGCTCGTCCTTGTTGGCAAGGGTCCGGGCGACGGCCTCATCGAGTTCGGCAAAGCCGGTGACCCGGGTGAAGATCCGATCGAAGCGCCGCCTCAACGCCGTTCGGCGGATGGCGTTCGGGTCGTCCTTGTAGAGTTTGAGATCGGCGTAGAACCACCAGACCAGCTGGCGCTGCAGCGCGACCTGGCGCTGCTGCTCGTTGGTCACGCAGACGATCCGGCGGAGATGGCGCTCGGCGTGGATCCAGCACAAGGCGTGCTGGAAAACGTCGAACTGACCGGCATCATCGGAGATGATCACGGTGTCGGTCAGCAGGCCGCGGGCGACGATGGCTCCGACCATGGCCGCCTCGGTGACCCGCCGACGATGACCGGCGCCGAAGCCGAAGCTGTCCAGCTGGGCCTGCCACGCCGCATCGTCGGCAAAGCTCCGGGGTCCGGCGGCGAGCAGAGCGGCGACGATGCTTTCCGGCACGCCGTGTTCGACCAGGTAGGCCAGCGCCGTGGCATTGATCACGTAGTCGGGATGGCCGGCACGGAGTAGGTCGAGGAAGTTCAGTCGGCTCTTCGACGGCCGGGTAGCGAACCAGGCGAAGCGGTCATTGCCAATGTGCGTCGTGTACTCGTTGGCCCCAGCGTGGCGGGCGCCGGTATCATCGACCGTCACCCAGGCGGCAGTTGCCAGCCCGGCCTCCAGGATGGCGTCCTTCTCGGCATGGAAAGCATCCTTGTTGGCCGTCAGGAGGGTGATAATCTGACCCTTGGAAATGCGCACGCCCAGGCCTCTCAGCTGGGCGCGCAGGCGCTCCACCGTCACCTGCCCCTGGACGTGCTGCATCAGCACGAAGCGCACGATCCCGGGGCCAAAGTGGCCGCGCACCTCGGGCGGCAGCGGTGCGATGATCTCCTGGCCGTCCGGTGTCACCCAGCGCTCGCGGCGGAAGCGGATGACCTGCGGCGCCAGGATCAGATCCTGCACGGTGAAGGGCTCGAAGCCGCGCCGGCGCGAGCCCGCCGGGGCCTCGATGACAAGGGTGCGCTCCGTGGTCACCGGCGGGGTGCGCCGGCCACTCTGCCGGTTGCGCCGCTGCCGGCGCGCCTCCTTGGTCCTGGCCCGCCTGTCCGGCTCTGTCGCCTTGTCCATGCCGCCCGGTGCCAGCTTCGGTTTCTTCGGTAGATCCTTCAGCTGGGCGTTCTCTGCCCGCAGCTGCTGGTTCTCCTCTTCCAATGTCGATACGCGAACCAGCAGCTCGACCACCAGCTTCTTCAGCTCGGCGAGAGACAGGGCGTCCAAGTCTGGAAGCGGCGCTACGGACATGGCTTAGACAACCATGTCCACCCTCATCATGGGAAGCCCTCACATCACCTCGACACACCCGCCGACCGGGGAAACTGACCAAGTCCGTTGCAGACCTACGATCCTGGCCGACTCATTCGGCGGCTTGTCGACGCGGGGTTGATCCGTTCACCGGAGATACTCGAGCGGCCCGTAGGGCTCCGAATTGCGGAAGAAGCATATCTACTACTAACTCCATCGGGAGAGTATTGGGCCCTTCCTGTTTCCGATGCCAGCACGGGTGTGCGACAGTCTGCGCTGCTGTTCGATGCTGTTACTGGCGCCAGGGTGCATGATGAAGGAACATTAGACACTGTCGCCCAAACAGATACATCGCTGGCGGATCTAACGTGGCTCTCAGGTCGAACTGAGAAACTCAACGCTGATTCAGATCGCCTGCGGGAAGAGCTTCAGAGCATCGTTCGAGTTCCGGTTGCTGACCACTGGGCAGACTACCGGCCAGCAAGACCTGAAGACTTTGTAGGGCGCGATAAGATTCTGTCAGGCGTCTTTTCGTTGCTGGAGCGCGTACGAGGCCGAGAAACGCGCACGCGTCTGCTGGCGATCAAAGCTCCATCTGGTTGGGGTAAGAGTTCTTGCGTATTGAAGATCGCGGCACGTGGCGAGCGGCCACGAGACCAAAAGCGGTATTTCATCTTCGCGGTTGATTGTCGTGCCGCAGCTTCACGGCGCTTCGGCGAACTTGCACTATTCCGCACGTTTGAAGAGGCGATCCGGCATAAATTTGTTTCGAACCCTGGCGAGTTTACGTTCGGTGGTGCCGACAATCCATTTGCTACCGAAGCAATGCGAACAATAGCTGCCGAACTGAAGCAGGAAGGTAAGGTCGTCTGTCTCCTTTTTGATCAGTTTGAGGAGCTACTCTACAAGGATGAACTCTCTACAGTTTTTGATGAAATCAAAACATTGTGTAACGCCGTTGATGAAGCGCAAGAAAACGTAGTGATAGGCTTTTCATGGAAGACTGACGGAGCCATTCCGCCAGAGCACAAGGCGTATCATTTATGGCATTTGCTCGCAGATCGACGGCTTGAATTCGAGTTGACTCCATTCTCAGTTCATGAAGTCTCGACAGCCCTGAACAGGTTTGGCCAAGAACTAGGTCAACCTTTGGTGCCACAGCTGCGACGGTTATTGCAAGACCACTGTCAAGGGTATCCTTGGTTGCTGAAGAAACTTTGCATACACATCCTGGCACAAGCAAGGGCAGGGCTTGACCAGAATGATGTCTTGGTTCGGTCTCTAAGTATTCAGGAGTTGTTCGAGAAGGATGTTGAGCTCCTTAGTTCTGCTCAGCTTGCTTGTCTGAAAGCAACTGCTAATGATGCTCCGGCAGAATTTTTTAAAATTGTTAATACTTTTGGGGAAGAGGTAGTCTCAAGTCTCATAGATAGAAGACTTTTGGTAAAGACCGGCCCAAGATTGAACATATATTGGGATATATTCCGTGATTATATTTTGACTGGCAAGGTCCCGCAAATCCCGGTCACTTACGTTCCCCAAGCCAGTTACCATCGGTATGCCCAGGCGCTATCATTTCTTCTCAATAAGGACGAGGTGACTTATGGTGCGCTTGCTGCTGTTTTGGGCCTCAGTGAGGGGGCGACTGATAACATAGTCCGGGATTTGGTCAGCATCGGCAATGCAGAAGCCAACCGCAAAGCTGAGGTGGTGAAGGCCTTGCAAGAGGATGAGACGACAGCAGCGCGGGTTGTACACGAGTTTTGCCGATCACATGTCGCGTACCGAAGGATAGTGTCGGAGGTTGGAGTAGGCGGCACATTTTCGGAGGACGGATTTAGGCACATGCTTCGGGACAACCCGGGCATTGCTGCTGCCACTGAACATACCTGGGAAGTATACGCTCAGCGCATGCTTAGGTGGTTCATGGGCGTTGGCCTGATTCAGCCTGACGGAGCGACGTATCTGTTGCGGGAGGGCTCGCAGAAAGGGCTACGCTCGCAGCATCTCGACAGTGGAAACGAGCGTCGCGGCGAGCACCTTTTTCTTGGCGAGTCGCCTCCGGCAAAGGTGGTCGCCGCGCTCATTGAAGCCCGGGAGCGACCGACTTTGTCTCATTCAGAGCTTTCAACACGTCACGGCCGAAACGCAGTGAGGGCTCTAAGGAACCTTCGTCTGTACGGGCCTTCTGGCATTTCCAACTTAGTAAATTCTACTGACGCAGTCACGCTCGTCCAAGGTGCCGCTGCAGCGGGTCGCGCTGTAGATCTTGCACGGCAATTGCTCGCCGACCAACCGAGGATTACGGGAGAAGCTATTGGGGAGGCAATTTCAGAAAAGTTGGGGCGAGATTGGTCGCGAGGTTCTATGAGGCGCTGCGGTAACGCGTTGCGCCAATGGGCGGCATGGATAAACGCTAGTAATGGTATGGTAACGGGAAACGATCCCAATGTCTAGTGGAGGCGTTGGTCAAATGCGTTTGCAGTGTCAACCGGAAGGATGTTCGACACCGGAGAGAAGCCTATGATTGAGACGCTCACGATTTCCCGCGCCGAGTACGACGCGCTCACCGAGCGGGTTGCGGACTTGGAAGACATCCTCGCCGCGATGAACGCGCGCGGCGGTCAGCCGATGCCGCTGGAGTGGGCCGGGCGCATCATCAATGGGGAGAGCGCCGTCCGCGTTTGGCGCGAGTTCCGAGGACTGTCGTTGCGGGCGCTCGCAGCCAAGTCGGGAGTGAGCGCGGGTTATCTGTCCGAGATCGAGGCGGGCAAGAAGCCTGGGTCGGTGGAGGCTTACAAGGCGCTCGCCGAGGCCTTGGACACATCCGTCGATTGGCTGGTTCTGTGACCGCAGGGCGGGATGAGCGGCGGCCCGCTCGATAGGGGCGGGGTACAAGGGCGACGGGCTGAGGGATGCCGCCTGCGCCGTGGTCTTCAAGGAGAAGGAGAGCCACGGCAAACCATTTCCGGTTCTGAAATGTGTTTCCGGATTTCGGTTCCACGGCAGGATTGAGGATTGCAATCCTGAAGATTTGAGGATAAAAAACCTTGCAAGCTCCGTTATCCTTCTCTTCATCCACCGGCGCACGCTCATTGGAGCGGTTTCCGACCAAGTTGACCAGCTCCGGTCCCTGCGGCCTGCCGTTCCACTCGCCGCGATGCGTTGGGCCACGGCCCAACCTATGGTTTGACGCGAAGCGGCGGTGATGCGGGCCGTCGAGCGTAGCAACTGTTTTTGTGAGCCGCATCGTTGGGTGTGGATATACAACTTCAAGCAGCATGCATGGTCACGGGAAGACGCCGCCGTCAGCGGTTTGCCGCGGCGGTTGTCGGACGTGCTCTTGGCCGCCCCCACCTCGGTCCAGCGGGCGGCGGGCGGAGCGGCCATCAAGGACGCTGCGCGCCGCTCCGCGGTGGCCTTCGGCCCTCCTTGACCGCCGCTCCGCCCGCCGCCCGCTGGACCGAGGTGGGGACGGAGGGATGGTGCCGCCGGTCGAACAAAGGGATGGGGCTCAGGATGCCGTGGCGGAGGCGGCTTCGGCCGGCGGCCCGTCGGCGGCGTACTCCGCCACCCAGGGCCGGCCCGTCCGGAGCAGGGCGTTGAGGATCACCAGCGCCTTGCGCATGCAGGCGACCAGCGCCACCTTGCCCGGCTTGCCGCGTCCCTTCAGGCTGTCATAGAAGGCCTTGAGCGTGGCGTTGTGGCGCAGGCCGACCCGGCCGACGTGGAACAACGCCCGGCGCACCTTGGCCCGGCCGCCGAAGATCGTGCGCACCCCGCGCAGGGTGCCGCTGTCGCGGGCGAACGGCGCCAGGCCGGCCAGGCTGGCCGCCTGCCGGCCGGTCAGGCTGCCCAACTCGGGCATGTGGACCACCAGCATGGCCGCGCTCAGCGGCCCGACCCCGGGGAAGCTGCGCAGCAGGGCGGCCCGCTGCCGCAACCCCGGGTCGTCGTTCAGCTTCGCCTCGATCATCCAGGCCAGGGTGTCGGCCTCGGTGCGCAGCGCTTCCAGCGCCGTCTCGGCGCGCCGGCGCATGAAGTCGCCGCGCAGGTGCTTGAGCTGATGGCCGCGCGCGACGATCTCGGCCAGGATCTGGTCGCGGTAGTCGAGCATCTCGATCAACTCGGCGCGCAACGGCTCCGGGACCGGCGTCGGGCGGGGACGGGTGGCCTCGCCGAAGGCCTGGAGCATCCGGGCGTCGACCCGGTCGGTCTTCGCCAGCTGGCCGGTCGAGCGGGCGAAGTCACGCGCCCACTTGGGATTGACGACGGCGACCGGCACATCGGCCCGGGCCAGGGCGTGGTGCAGTTCGCGCTCGCAGCCGCCCGACGCTTCCATCATGACCAGCACCTCGTCGCCGCCCGCGCGCAGCGCGCCCAGCACCGTCGCGAGGGCGGTGTGGCCCTCGGCCGTGTTGGGAAGGCGCCACGCGCCGCGGCCCGGCACGCCGCAGGTGTCAAGATAGGCTTTGGAGGCATCGATCCCGATGCAGTAGGATTGGCAAGACATGGTGAACTCGTCCTTGTCTGCGGCGTCCGGCCAAAAGCACGGCGCCTGGCAACTGTGCGAGAAACGCCGAGGGCTCGGGGCAGGCACTCTGCTACGTGCGGTGCCTAACCTTGGTTGGGCTCAGTGTCCTGACCCCGTGAACCGGGTGCTCCTGACGGGGCACCCGGTTCCCCCCGACAAAACCTCTATACAACGTCACCAAAAGACAAGGTTGGGCCGTGGCCCAACGCATCGGCCCGGCTGTCCCGGCCGGATCGACCTGATCGGGCAGCGTTAGTCGCGTGCTGGCGGAGGACTGGGGAACATAAAGTTTCCAGGTATGAATCACGACTTTTGTTGACATCCCCGAGGGGGTGTAGCCATCGCCGACACGGTCGCCCGCGCCGTTTCCGGCAGCTCCAGACATCACGTTAAGGAGTACGCATGACGACTTTTGCTGACATCCCCGTGGGGGCGTAGCCACCGCCGGCACTGTGACCCGGGCATCTGTGGCGGTTCCTGACAGTCACGCGAAGGAGTACGCATGATGACGTTCGCTGACATTTTTGGGGGTGGGGGGCCACCGCCGGCACCCTATCCCCGGAACGTGCCGGCAACTCCGGATGATCAGGGCGAGGCGAACGGATGATCACGTTTGTTGACATGCTCCCGGGGGGTGAGCGGCATGGCGGGCACCCCGCCGCCCGATTACTCGCTGCCCGCCGACAGACCGGCGTTCTGAAGATAGGGGGAAAGACGTGCCGCCGCCGTGACGGTGATGGGCATGGTGGCGCTGTCCACCCCCGGACCCGACAGCCTCGCGAAGGCGCCCAGGATGTCCTGCAACTCCAGCCCGGGGATCGGGAGCAGGTCGTCGGTGCGGACGCCGTCGATCCCGTCGAGCGCGGCACCGTCCACCTCGGTCGGGGATGCCAAGCAGGCGACCACCTCCGGTCGTCCCGGCGTGTCCAGGCGGATGTGGAAGGGCCGTTCCGGTCCGGGTGGCACCTCCACGACCCTGCCGGCCGGAACCAGGGCGTCGGGCTGGAAGCGGTTGGGGAAGAGCCGCGCCACCTGGCCGAGCCCGTCCGTGTAGTAGCAATAGACGAAGCTGTCCGAGGCGGTCTCGACCCGCACCACGATGGTCTCCCCGGCGGGCAGCACCGGGGCCGCGCCGTGGTCGCTGGAAACCAGCAGGCCGACAGCCGCCTCCGCCGGTTCCGGCGCTTCCGCTGCTTGGACCGCTTCCGCCGTTTGGACTGCTTCCGTGTGAACCGGGGAGGGCTCCGGCCCGGTGGCGACAAGCCAGCACGCCGCAGCGGCGGCAGCGACGCAGGCCAGGGCGGGGATGCTAAGGCGGTGCGGACGGGAAGGGGCCGGGGGCGGCCGTTCGCCGGGGGATGCCTGCGGAAGGCCTGCGTCCCGCGGCGGGGCGAGATGCCATCGGGACACCGGGCCGTCCGGATCCAGGTCCAACCCTGCGGTCCCGGCCAGCAGCACCTGGAGCAGGCGGCCCTCTCCCCAATCCGCCTGGGACAGCGCCACCAGCCTGCCCAGCAGGTCCGCGTCCAGGGCATGGGCCTGCAGGACGAGGAGAAGCCCGGCATCCTCCCCCCGGAGCAGGCGGGAGGCCAGCGCCGCGGGGCCGCCGGCGGACTCCCCTCCGGCCGGAACGGTCCGCGAGGGAGCCGCCTGGTCGAGCAGATCCTCCAGCGTCATGCCGGGCTGGGCGACGGCGGTCATGACCACGGCACCCGCCGCCTCCAGGCGCGATCCGACGGCCTGAGCCAGAAGGGCGGCGTCGTCCTCCCGGTCGGCGGTCACGGCCAGGGCCCTGCGCCCCGCCATGGCGGAGAGGAGCACGGCGTTCAGGATCTCCCCGGCATCCGCTGGGGCGCCGTCCTGGCCGCCGCCCGGGTGCCGCGTCCCGACCGAGGGCACCCCAACCGATGTAGTCCGCGCCGTCGCCATCCCGATGCCTCGCGTTCCGGAGTTCCGCGTTCTGCGCAGCCGGGGCCAAAGGCCCGGACGCCTTGTTCCGGATTGGTTAAAGCCGATCCCGCCCGCCCGCTATGAACCGGTTCACATCCCGGCCCAGTCCCGGCCCAGTCCCGGCCCAGGTCCCGGCCCAGGTCCCGGCCCAGGTCCCGGGGTGGCGTCGGTGACGAATCAACGCTATCATCACCCATAACGACCGGCAGCCGGGCCGGTGGCCGGTGGTCACCCGGCCCGCCGCCCAGGCCCTTTCGGCCAGACCCTTTCAGAGCGTTCGGGAGAACCCAGCGACCATGACCGGCATGATCGATGACAAGAGCCCGCAGCCGCCGCCGTCCGGCCGGCGCGGACCGGCGGAGCACGAGCGGCGCGGGCAGATCCTTGCCGCGGCGGACGAGCATTTCCGCCACTACGGCTACAAGAAGACCACGGTCGCCGACCTGGCCAAGGCGATCGGACTGTCGACCGCCTACGTCTACAAGTTCTTCGAGTCGAAGCAGGCGATCGGGGAGGCGGTCTGCGGCCGGTGCCTCGGCTCCATCGAGGCCGAGCTGCGCGCCATCGCGGGGGAGCCGAAACCGGCGGCCGACCGGCTGCGGCGGATCTACAAGACGCTGGGCAAGCGCAGCGCCGAGCTGTTCTTCAACGACCGGAAGCTCCACGACATCGTCCAGGCCGCGGTGGAAGAGGACTGGCAGGCGCCCATGACCCACAAGACCGCCCTGCAGGATATCGTCCGGCAGGTGGTCGGGGACGGCAGGGACGCCGGGGAGTTCGAGCGCAAGACACCGCTGGACGAGACCTGCCGGGCCATCATCCAGACGATGCTGCCGTTCTGGCATCCCCTCATCCTGGAGCGGACCCTGGACGACCTGGACGACAATACGACCGCCGTGGCGACCCTGGTCCTGCGGGGGCTGAGCGCATGACCGGCCGGACGGCGGAGAGCTCCCTATCCTTTGGGTGATGAGTAATAAGTGACGGATTGACAAATTCATCACTCGTGAATTAGTGTGGTCTTCGATGTCCCACGGAGGCCCGCCATGACGCGTTCCAGCAGGTTCAGTACCTCCACCGCCTTCTCCCCGCTCGCCTTTCTTCCGGCCACCCGCCGCATCCCGGCGGCCCTCCCCCTCATGGCATTGGCGCTCGCGCTCGCCGCCTGCACCCCGTCGCAGTCGGCCGAAGAGGCGCCGGCCGATCCCCGGACCGGTCCCCAACTGGTCCGCGTCGCGGCGGTGCAGCCCGCCGGCCCCGCGGTCCGCGGCTTCACGGGCACCGTCTCCGCCCGCATCCAGAGCAACCTGGGCTTCCGCGTGCCGGGCAAGATCGTGGAGCGTCTGGTCGATGCCGGCCAAGTGGTCCGTTCCGGCCAGCCCCTCATGCGGATCGACCGCACCGGGTACGAGCACGCCATCGCGGCGCAGCTCGGCAACGTCGCGGCGGCGAAGGCGCGGCTGATCCAGGCCGCCGCCGACGAGACCCGCCTGCGCGGGCTGGTGGCGTCCGGCGCCGTCTCCACCGCGGCCTACGACCAGGCGAAGGCGGCGGCCGACAGCGCGCGGGCGCTGCTGGCCGCCGCCGAGGCGACCCTGAAGATCGCGCGGGACGAGGCCGACTACGCGACCCTGGTCGCCGATGCCGACGGCACCGTGGTGGAAACCCTGGGCGAGCCCGGGCAGGTCGTCGGCGCCGGGCAGCCCGTCGTCCGGCTGGCCCATGCCGGCCCGCGGGAGGCGGCGGTCAGCCTGCCGGAAACCCTGCGCCCCGCCCTCGGCTCCGCCGCGCGGGCAAGCCTCTACGGCAGCGGCGCGGAGTGGCCGGCCCGCCTGCGCCTGCTCTCGGATGCCGCCGATTCCGTCACCCGGACCTTCGACGCCCGCTACGTCCTCGACGGCGAGGCGGCGCGGGCGCCGCTGGGCGCCACCGTCACGGTGTACCTGGAAGGGGCCGCAGCACCTGCCGCCGGCAGGGTCCCGCTCGGCGCCGTCGCGGACCGGGGCGACGGGCCGGGCGTCTGGGTGCTCGATTCCGGCCCCGGGCCCGGCCCCGAGCCCGGCGGGGCGACCGTCTCGTTCCGGCCGGTCCGGATCGGCGCGGTCGGCGGGGAAACCGTCACCCTGGACGGCGGCGTCGGCATCGGCGAGCGGATCGTGGCGCTGGGCGGGCGCTTCCTCCACGAAGGGCAGCGCGTCCGCGTCGCCGAGGATCTCGCGGGGCTGCGATGACGGGCTTCAACCTCTCCGCCCTGGCGGTCCGCGAGCGCTCGGTCACCCTGTTCCTGATCGTCGCGATCATCCTGGCCGGCGGCTACGCCTTCGTGAAGCTGGGACGCGCCGAGGACCCCGTCTTCACGATCAAGGTGCTGACGGTCTCGGCGGTCTGGCCCGGGGCGACCGCCCGGGAGATGCAGGACCTCGTCGCCGATCCGCTGGAGAAGCGCCTCCAGGAGCTTCGCTGGTACGACCGCGTCGAGACCTTCACCCGTCCCGGCCTGGCCTTCATGACGGTCACGCTGAGGGACGACACGCCTCCGCCCGAGGTGCCGGCCGAATTCTACCAGGCCCGCAAGAAGCTGGACGACGAGGCCCGCAACCTTCCGCAGGGCGTCCTGGGACCCTTCGTCAACGACGAGTTCTCGGACGTGACGTTCGCCCTCTTCGCGGTCCAGGCGCCCGACATGCCGCCGCGGCTGCTGACGCGGGAGGCCGAACGGCTCCGCCAGCGGCTGCTGCAGGTGGCGGGGGTCAAGAAGGTGAACATCCTGGGCGAGCGTCCGGAACGGATCTTCGTCGAGTTCTCCCACGCGAGGCTGGCGACCCTCGGCATCGGGGCCAGGGACATCTTCGACGCGCTCCAGCGCCGGAACGCGGTCACGCCGGCCGGATCGATCGAGACCGACGGGCCGCAGGTCTTCGTCCGGCTCGACGGCGCCTACGACGACCTGCAGCAGATCCGCGACACGCCGATCGTCTCCGGCGGGCGCGTGCTGAAGCTGTCGGACATCGCCTCGGTCGAGCGCGGCTACGAGGACCCGGCCACCTTCCTGATCCGCCACGGCGGCGAGCCGGCCCTGATGCTCGGCGTCGTCATGCAGGACGGCTGGAACGGCCTGGAGCTGGGCGCGGCGCTGGAGGCGGAGCGGGCGCGGATCTCGGCGGAGCTGCCGGCCGGCCTCTCGCTCACGAAGATCACGGACCAGGCGGTCAATATCCGCGAGTCCGTGGACGAGTTCATGCTCAAGTTCTTCGCGGCCCTGGGCGTGGTGATGGCGGTCAGCCTCGCCAGCCTGGGTTGGCGGGTCGGCATCGTGGTCGCGGCGGCGGTGCCGCTGACGCTGGCGATCGTCTTCGTGGTCATGCTCGACACCGGGCGGGCGTTCGACCGGATCACGCTGGGCGCCTTGATCGTGGCGCTCGGCCTGCTGGTGGACGACGCGATCATCGCGATCGAGATGATGGTGGTGAAGCTGGAGGAGGGCTTCGAGCGCGCCAAGGCCGCCGCCTATGCCTGGAGCCACACCGCCGCCCCCATGCTGTCGGGCACGCTGGTCACCGTCATCGGCTTCACGCCCGTGGGCTTCGCCCGGTCGACCGCGGGCGAGTATGCCGGCAACATCTTCTGGATCGTCGGGTTCGCCCTGGTCGCGTCCTGGTTCGTCGCGGTGATCTTCACCCCCTATCTCGGGGTCAAGCTGCTGCCCGACATCAAGCCGGTCCCGGGCGGGCACGCGGCGATCTACGCGACGCCCAACTACCGCCGGCTGCGCCGGATCGTGGACTGGTCGGTCCGCCGCAAGTTCCCCGTGGCGGGTGCGGTGGTCGGCCTGCTGGTCCTGTCCGGGCTGGGCCTGGGCACGGTCAAGCAGCAGTTCTTTCCGGCCTCCGACCGGCCGGAGGTGCTGGTCGAGGTGCAGATGCCGGAAGGGACCGGCATCGCCGCCACGTCGGCCGCGACGGCCAAGGTCGAGGCCTGGCTGAAGCTCCAGCCGGAGGCGGAGATCGTCACCAGCTATATCGGCCAGGGCGCCGCCCGGTTCTTCCTGTCCTACAGCCCGGAACTGCCCGATCCGTCCTTTGCCAAGCTGGTCGTGCTGACCCCCGACGCGGAGGCGCGCGACCGCCTCAAGCTCCGCCTGCGCCAGCGGATCGCGGAGGGGCTGGCGCCGGAGGCGCGGCTGCGGGTGACCCAGCTGGTGTTCGGCCCCTATTCCCGCTTCATGGTCAATTTCCGGGTGATGGGTCCCGATCCGGCGCGGCTCCGCGCCATCGCCGACGAGGTCCAGGCGGTGATGCGGGCCAATCCCCATACCCGGCATGTCAACCAGGACTGGGGCGAGCGCGCGCCGACCGTGCATTTCGTCCTGGACCAGGACCGCCTGGGCCTGATCGGCCTGACGCCCCGGGACGTGGGCGAGCAGCTCCGATTCCTGCTGGCCGGCGTGCCGGTGACCCAGGTCCGGGACGGTATCCGCGCGGTCGAGGTGGTCGCCCGCAGCGCGGGCCCGGAACGCCTTGACCCGTCCAGGCTCGGCGAGCTGACCCTGACGGCGCGCGACGGCCGGCCGGTCCCGCTCGCCCAGGTCGGCCGCGTCGAGGTCCGGCCGGAGGACCCGATCCTGAAGCGGCGCGACCGCACGCCCACCATCACCGTCCAGGCCGACATCGACGAGACCCTGCAGCCGCCCGAGGTCTCGCTGGAGATCCTGGAAGCGCTGGCGCCGCTGATGGCGCGGCTGCCCGACGGCTACCGGATCGAGGCGGGCGGCAACATCGAGGACGCGGGCAAGGCCAACGCGGCGCTGGTCCCGCTGTTCCCGGTCATGATCCTGCTGACGCTGCTGGTCCTCGTCGTGCAGACCCGGTCGCTGGCGGCGACCGCCATGGTGTTCCTGACGGCGCCGCTGGGGTTGGTCGGCGCCGTGCCGGCCCTGCTGCTGTTCCAGCAGCCCTTCGGCTTCAACGCGATCCTGGGGCTGATCGGGCTGTCCGGCATCCTGATGCGCAACACGCTGATCCTGATCGGCCAGATCCACGCGAACCAGCGGGACGGGCAGGATCCCTACACCGCAGTGGTCGAGGCGACCGTCCAGCGCGCCCGGCCGGTGATCCTGACGGCGCTGGCCGCCGTGCTGGCCTTCATCCCGCTGACCACCTCCGTCTTCTGGGGCTCGATGGCCTATACCCTGATCGGCGGCACGGCGGCCGGTACCGTGCTGACCCTGGTGTTCCTGCCGACCCTCTACGCGATCTGGTTCCGGGTCGGTGCCGACGAGGCTCCCGCCACGCCGCGGGCGGCGCCGATCGCGGCCGGGCGGCCCCGGATGGCCTCATCCCAGGGTTGACGGTCCAGAACTCGCGCCATAGCGTCGTCGGACAAGCCGCGTCCAGACGGCGGGCAAGGGAGAAGAAGAGCATGCATATTCTCATCATCGGCGCGGCCGGCATGGTCGGCCGCAAACTGGCCGACCGGCTGGCGGTTGACGGGCAACTCGGCGGCCAGGGCGTCGATGTCCTGACTCTGGCCGACATGGTCGAGGCCGCGGCACCGGCCGGGTTCAAGGGCGAGGTTCGGACGGCCGCCCTCGACATTTCCAAACCGGGCGAGGTGGAAAAGCTGGTCGCGGCGCGGCCGGACGTGATCTTCCACCTCGCGGCCATCGTCTCCGGCGAGGCGGAGGCGGATTTCGAGAAGGGCTACGCCATCAATCTCGACGGGACGCGCTTCCTGTTCGAGGCGATCCGGCTCGAAGCCGCCCGGGAGCCGTACAAGCCACGCGTCGTCTTCTCCTCCTCCATCGCGGTGTTCGGGGCGCCGTTCCCGGAAAAGATCGGCGACGAGTTCTTCACCACGCCGCTGACCAGCTACGGCACCCAGAAGGCCATGGGGGAGCTGCTGCTGGCGGATTATTCGCGGCGGGGCTTCTTCGACGGCATCGGCATCAGGCTTCCCACGATCTGCATCCGCCCCGGCAAGCCGAACAAGGCGGCGTCGGGCTTCTTCTCCAACATCCTGCGCGAACCGCTCGCCGGGCACGAAGCCGTGCTGCCGGTCGGCGAGGATGTCCGGCACTGGCACGCCAGCCCGCGCTCCGCGGTCGGGTTCCTGCTGCACGCCGCGACCATGGACCTGGAGCGGCTGGGCTGGCGCCGCAACCTGTCGATGCCCGGCCTGTCGGCCACCGTGGGGGAGCAGATCGAGGCGCTGCGCCGGGTCGCCGGCGACAAGGCCGTGAAACTGATCCGGCATGAGCCGGACCCGTTCATCATCAAGATCGTGTCCGGCTGGTCGCGTGATTTCGACACCGGCCGGGCGGAATCCCTGGGTTTCACGGCGGAGCGGTCGTTCGACGAGATCATCCGGGTGCATATCGAGGACGAATTGGGCGGGAAGCTCCCGACTTATTCCTGAAACGGGTCGAAGTATCCGTGGGTTGGTTCTATCTTCGGGCTTGACGGTCTGAAGGTCCCGCCGTAGCGTGCCACACAAGCCGCGATCAGACGGCTGTCGTGGGGAGCGTTCCGGTGTGGCTGTCTTGATTGCAGGTCCAGGATCTTCGACCGCATGGTCCGGCCTGTCGGCCAGCGAAAGGGCCGTGCTGGACCTGCTGTTCTGGTCCCCCGGCCTTTCCCGCGACGCCATCTCGACGCGCGCCGCCTTCTCCAAGACCCGGGCCAACGCCATCGTGGCGGGACTGATCGAGCAGGGGCTGGTCGAGGAGATCGGCCTTCAGGAATCGACCGGCGGCAGGCGCGCCGAGACGATCCGCATCAACCGCGGGCTGGGCGTGCTGCTGGGCGTCGATCTCGACGCCACCCGGTTCGACGTCGCCGTCTTCACCCCCGACCTCCACCTGCTGGCCCGCGACGGCGAGGAGATCGACGTGCGCCGGGGTCCCGGGCTGGTGCTGTCCCATGTCCGGGCGCGGATGCGCGGCCTGCTGGCGCGCTGCGGCGCCACGGCGGAACAGGTGCTGGGCATCGGCATCGGCGTTCCCGGCCCGGTGAACTTCGACACCGCCGAACTGGTGGCGCCGCCGCTGATGCCGGAATGGGACAGCTTCTCGATCCGCGCCGACCTGCGCGCCGACTACGCGGCTCCGATCTTCGTGGACAACGACGTGAACCTGATGGCCCTGGGCGAGCTGTGGCACCTCCGCCGCCGGCTTCAGGACTTCCTGGTCATCAAGGTCAGCACCGGCATCGGCTGTGGCATCGTCTGCCACGGGCAGGTCTATCGCGGGGCCAACGGCTCGGCCGGCGATGTCGGGCATATCTGCGTGGACACCCACGGCCCGCGCTGCCACTGCGGCAATATCGGCTGCGTCGAGGCCATGGCCGCCGGACCCGCCATCGCCCGCATGGGGGCGGAGGCGGCCCAGGCCGGGGAGAGCCCCATGCTGGCCGACATGCTCGCGGCCAAGGGAACGATCGATCTGGGCGACGTGGCCCAGGCCAGCCGCGCCGGCGATGCCGCGTCCAACTTGATCATCCAGCGCGCCGGGGCACGGATCGGGCAGATGCTGGCCTCGGTGGTCAATTTCTTCAACCCGTCCCACGTCTTCATAGGCGGGGAGGGCGCGCGCATCGGGCCGCTGTTCCTGGCCTCCGTGCGGCAGAGCGTCTACCAGCGCTCCCTGCCGCTCTCCACCCGGAACCTCCAGATCCAGTACACCCCGCTCGGCGAGCAGGCCGGGCTGATCGGCGCCGGGGTGCTGGCGATGCAGGAGGCCATGAGGGACAGGGCGCGGAACAGGGACGGTGCGCGGGGAAACATGCTGGAGCCCAGCCAGCTTGAGAGTGCCGGCCCATGAGCATCGCGGTCCGGTTCGAGAACATCGTGAAGGAGTTCGGCCCGGTGCGCGTGCTTCACGGCGTCGGCTTCGAGCTGGCGCCCGGCCGGGTCTACGGCCTGCTGGGCGAGAACGGCGCCGGCAAGTCCACGCTGATGAAGATCCTGAGCGGCTACGAGCAGCCGACCGGCGGCACCGTCCATGTGGACGGCGAGCCCCGGACCTTCCGCAGCTCCCGCGATGCCGAGGCCGCCGGGATCGTCCTGATCCACCAGGAATTCAACCTGGCCGAGGACCTGACCATCCAGCAGAACATCTTCCTCGGCCACGAGAAGAAGCGCGGCTGGTGGCTGGACGAGGCGGCGATGAGGGCCGACACCGTCCGGGTGCTGGCCCAGGTCGGCCTGGCCAAAGACCCCGACACGCCGGTCCGGCACCTGATCGTGGCCGAGAAGCAGCTGGTCGAGATCGCCAAGGCGCTCGCCCGCAACGCCCGGCTGCTGATCATGGACGAGCCGACCGCCTCGCTGACCCCGGGGGAGACGGAGGCGCTGTTCGCCCTGATGGCCCGGCTCCACGCCGAAGGCGTCACCATCGTCTATATCTCCCACAAGCTGGACGAGGTCGAGCGCACCACCGACGAGGTGATCGTGATGCGCGACGGCCGCTTCGTCACCCGGCAGCCTACCCGCGACGTGACCCGCCACCAGATGGCGAACCTGATGGTCGGGCGCGAGCTTTCCGACCTGTACCCGCCCAAGGACCCGGCGCCCGCCGGCAAACCGCCGCTGCTGAGCGTGCGCGGGCTGAACGTGCCCGGCTGGGCGATGGACATCGGGTTCGAGGTGCAGCCGGGCGAGATCCTGGGATTCGCGGGCCTGGTCGGCGCCGGCCGGACCGAGCTGTTCGAAGGGCTGCTGGGCCTGCGCCCGCACGACGTGGAGCGGATCGAGCTGGACGGCCGGGAGATCCGAATCCGCAACCCGCGCGAGGCGGTGGACCGGGGCCTGACCTATCTGAGCGAGGACCGCAAGGGGAAGGGCCTCCATGTCGGCTTCGGGCTTCGCGAGAACCTGACCCTGATGGCGCTGGAGCATTACGCCAAGCCCTGGCTGCGCCCCCGCGAGGAGCACCGCGCGCTGGAGGCCGCCGTGAAGGATTTCGGCATCCGCACCGGATCGCTGGACGTCCGCGCCGCCTCGCTGTCGGGCGGCAACCAGCAGAAGCTGGCGCTCGCCAAGGTTCTGCACCCCCGGCCCAAGGTCGTCGTCCTGGACGAGCCGACCCGCGGCGTCGATGTCGGCGCCAAGCGGGACATCTATTTCCTGATCCAGCGGCTGGCGCGCGAAGGGCGCGGCGTCGTCGTGGTCTCGTCCGAGCTGATGGAACTGGTCGGCCTGTGCCACCGCGTCGCCGTGATGCGCGCCGGCCGCATCCAGGCCGTCGTCGAGGCGCAACATCTGACCGAAGAGGAGCTGATCTCCCATGCGACGGGAACGAAGCAGTGAGGGGGCGGCGTGGTAGACCGGCAAGCTGAACCCCGGGCGGTGCCCCGGTTCCAGCAGATGCGGTCGCTCGGCTCGTGGCTGCACGGCGTCGGGCCGATCGCGGGGCTGGTGCTGCTCTGCGTCGTCGGCACCCTGCTGAACGGCGACTTCGCCTCGCTGGACAACGCGACGAACGTGCTGACCCGCACCGCCTTCATCGGCATCATCGCGGTCGGCATGTGCTTCGTCATCATCTCAGGCGGCATCGACCTGTCGGTCGGCTCCATGGCGGCGCTGATCGCCGGCCTGGTCATCCTGCTGATGAACACGCTGGCCGGGTGGATCGACCAGCCGGTGCTGGTGGTGGCCGCCGGCATGGTCTGCTCGGTGGTGCTGGGCGGCGCGTTCGGCCTGATTCATGGGCTGCTGATCACCCGCGGCCGGATCGAGCCCTTCATCGTCACCCTGGGCACGCTCGGCATCTTCCGGGCCTACCTGACATACTTCTCCAACGGCGGCGCCATCACCCTCGATTACGAGCTGTCGGACGTCTACAGCCCGGTCTACTACGCGACCCTGGTGGGCATCCCGGTCCCCGTCTGGGTGTTCCTGCTGGTGGCGGTCGCGGGCGGCCTGATCCTCAACCGGACCGCCTACGGGCGCTATGTCCAGGCGATCGGGTCCAACGAGCAGGTGGCGCGCTACGCCGCGGTCAATGTCGACCGGATCAAGGTGCTGACCTACGCGCTGCTGGGCGCCTGCGTCGGCATCGCGACGCTGCTGTACGTGCCCCGGCTGGGCTCGTCATCGCCGACCACCGGCCTTCTGTGGGAACTGGAGGCGATCGCCGCGGTGATCGTCGGCGGCACCGCGCTGAAGGGCGGGTCGGGCAGCATCGTAGGAACCGTGGTCGGCGCCATCCTGCTGTCGGTCATCAGCAACATCCTGAACCTGACCAGCGTCATCAGCGTCTACCTGAACGCGGCGGTCCAGGGCTTCGTGATCATCATCGTGGCGTTCCTGCAAAGGCGGAAATGACCACGCCGGCAAGGCCGGCATAAGCCACGCCGGCAAGGCCGGCATAAGCCACGCCGGCAAGGCCGGCATAAGCAAGGGGAGGAAGAGACCATGACGTTGAAGTCCTGCGTATTCGCGATGGCCGCCGCGGCGGTGGCGTTCGGAGCGCCCGCGGCGGCGTTCGCCCAGAACAAGGTCAATCTGGGCGTCGCCATCCCGGCGGCGACCCACAGCTTCACCGCCGGCATCGTCTGGTGGGCCAACGAGGCCAAGAAGGAGCTGGAGGCGCAGCATTCCGACCTGAAGGTCACGATCAAGACGGCCGCCAACGCCGGCGAGCAGGCCAACCAGCTCCAGGACCTGACGACCGCCAACAAGATCAATGCGCTGGTGATCTTCCCGTTCGAATCCGCAGCATTGACCCGGCCGGTGGCTCAGGTCAAGAAGCAGGGCGTGTACGTGACCGTGGTCGACCGCGGCCTGACCGACACCAGCGCCCAGGATGCGTATGTGTCCGGCGACAATACCGCCTTCGGCAAGGTGCCCGCGGAGTACATCGCCAAGGCGCTGGACGGGAAGGGCAACATCGTGGCGCTGCGCGGCATCGCCACCACGCTCGACAACGAGCGCATGGACGCCTTCAACTCCGTGATGAAGGATTATCCGGAAATCGAGCTGCTGGACGCCAAATACGCCAACTGGAACCGCGACGACGCCTTCAAGGTGATGCAGGACTACCTGACCCGCTTCAAGCGGATCGACGCGGTGTGGGCCGCCGACGACGACATGGCGGTCGGCGTGCTGAAGGCGATCGAGCAGGCCAAGCGCGACGACATCAAGATCGTGTTCGGCGGCGCCGGCGCCAAGGGCATGATCAAGACGCTGATCGACGGCACCGATCCGCGCATCCAGGCCAACGTCTCCTACTCGCCGAAATTCATCTACGACGCGATCAAGATGACGGCCGAGGCCCGCCTGAAGGGCGAGGCCCTGCCAGAGACCACGATCGTTCCGTCGGTGCTGATCACCAAGGACAACGCGAAGGACTTCCACTTCCCCGACAGCCCGTTCTGAGGGACCGCGGGGCGGACCCGCCCGGGCCCGCCCCATGTCCCGCCGACCGCATCCTCTACCACTGGTAGCGGATGCGGCCGAGCAGCGCGTAGGCCTGCTGGCCGTCGCGCAGTTCGGCGGCCCCTCCCAGGTTCAGGGCCAGCCCCAGGGGCAGCTCGGCCGAGACGCCGGCGGCGAGGATCACGGCGTCGCGCGGCTGCTCGTTGCCCTCGATCGTGAAGCTGCCGCCCATGGCCCCGATGAAGCGCGAATTGATCGCGGCGTCCGGCCGCACCAGGTCATGGCTCCAGCGGACCTCCAGCGACGGCGTGACGGTTCCCAGCGCTTCCGTCCGGAACCGGGCGGAGGCTCCGACGCCGAGGGTGGCCGTCAGGGCGTTCTCGGTCCGGCCGGAAACCTCCAGCTCCGCACCGGTGGCGCCGTTCTCGATGTAGCTGTCCTGGACGAAGCGGGTCCAGGACAACCCGGCGGCCGGCCTGATCTCGAAACCCTCGATCTCGTAGGTGCGCCCGCCCTCGATGGCGGCGGACAGCTCGGTGCCGCCGAAGTCTGCCGTCGCCAAGCCCGGGCTCGGCACGAAGTCGATCCGGCGCGACCCGTGATAGTCGTTCTGGGCGATCCCGACCTGGACGTTCAGGTCTGTCCGTCCCCAGGTCCGGCTGCCGTAGAGGCCGAGCTGATAGCTGCCGACATCGCCATCGGTGCCGGCCCGCTCGTGCAGGACGATGGTGCGGGAGAACCCCGCCGACACGCCGACCACGGTGCCCGCCGCCACCTCCGCGTCGGCGCCGAACTGCACGCCGCCGCCGCGCCAGTCGAAGCCGTTGTCCGTGCCGGCATCGCCGTCCGCCCGTCCGTACAGGCCGAAGCCGCGGCCCCAGACCCCGCCGCGGGGGCTTCCCGCCACCGCACCGGCGGGTGCGGCCGCCATCTCCTGCAGGTCGGCCGGGTTGCCGGCGAAGGCGAGCTGCGGACCGGCGGCACCCGCGCGCCCGGCGCTCCTCACCGCGCCGAGCCGCTGCCCGACCGTGTCCCGGAAGCGGGAGGACGCGCCGGTGGCGATTGTGCCGAAGGCGTTGGACGTATCCGGCGCCATCTGGTCGAACGCGCCGGCCGCTTGCGCGGCGTCCAGCTGGTTGAGCCGGCCCAGCGCAACCTTCAGATTGCCGGTGGCGCCGCTCTGCGTTTGGTCCAGGCTTCGGGCGACGGCCCGGCCGGCGGCACCGGTCGCGACCGACGCATAGGGCGTGGCGTTGCGCGCCATCGTGACCTGGACGGCATTCGTCCCATAGGCGATCCCGGGCGACAGGAACAGGCTCGGCAGCGATCCGCTCAAGGCCGCGAAGCGTCCCGTCACGCCCCCCGCTGCCGATATCACGGTATAGGCGGTATCCTGCGCATAGACGCCGGAAGCCGCCGTCAGCGCCAGGGTGCCGCCGTCCAGCACCGCGGAGCCGCCGACCTGAAGCAGGTCCGACCCGCCGGCCGCGTCGATGTCGACCGCGACGGTGCCGGTCGAGCCGTTGGCGAAGCCGCCGGTCACGGCCAGCGTCCCGATCGACCCGGCCCCCACTCCCGGGGACACCGTTCCGTCGTTCGCCAGCGTCGCCGTGGTGACCGTCGCCGAGCCGCCAAGGCCGGCACCGGCGGCGACCGTCATGTTGCCCGTGCTTTCCAGCGAGCCGGTCAGCCGTACGGTGCCGGTGTCGATGCGGGTGGTCTCGAACCCGGAGAACGCGTTGGCGTCGCTGTAAGTCGTCCCGTTTCCGACCGCGAAGACCAGCAGGTCCGACCCCGCGCCGCCCTGGACCGCGCCGGACAGGCTGCCGCCTCGGATCGTGAGGGTGTCGTTGCCGGCGCCCAGGTCCAGCGCCACCGCGCCGGTTCCGGCGCCGGAAATGGTGCCGCTGTTCGTCACGGTGTCGTCGTAGGCGCCGACCAGGGTGATGCCGGCCCCGGCGAGGCCGGCGATCGTGCCCTCGTTGGTGATCGTGGTGGTGCCGTAGGCGCTCCCCGACGCGCCGTCGTCGATCAGGATGCCGCGCGTGGCACCCGTGACGGTCGCACCGGCGGCGTTCAGGATCGTGCCGCCGCCGGCCGCGATGCCCTCGCTCCCGTTGGGACGCCCGCCGCTGTCGACTCCCCCGGCTCCGGTCCCCCGTATGGTGCCGTAGTTGGAGATCGTCGCGATGAAGTCGATGTCGACCCCGTCGCCGTCCCCGTTCGCGGAGGCCGTTCCGCTGCTGTTGAAGATGTTGCCAGCGCCGGCATAATCGCCGGAGATGGTGCCGCGGTTGACGACCGTGCCGTTGCCGTCCGACCCGACGCCGGATCCGTTGCGCCCGGTGATGGTCCCGCCGGACAGGTTGGTGACGATGATGTCGGTGTCGGCGGTGATGCCGTGCCGCGCGCCCGAGATCGTGCCGCCCGCCCGATTGGTCACCGCCACGCCGGTCCTGGCGCCGGCGTCGATCGCGTCCGAGGTGCCGTTGGCGCCGCCGCTGGTATTGGCGCCGAAGCTTCGGATGGTGCCGGAATTGTCGATGACCGCGTTGAGGCCCGGCCGCAGCGCGTCGTCGTTCAGCGCCTCGATCAGGCCGGTCGCGGTATTGACGACGGTGAGCGCCGCGCCGGCCGTGTTCATGGTGCGGAGGTCCAGCGCCTGGCCCTGCACCGCGCTGGCGGGATCGGTCGGTGCCGCGGCCCGGATCGTCCCGGAATTGGTGATGGTGACCGACCCGCCGGCGATGTTGGTGTTGATCCGGAACGCGTCGTTGACGTCGGACTGGAACAGCGCGCCGGCGTGGTTGACCAGGGAGAAGGTCCGGTTGGTCGCGCCGCCGGAGGTGTCGAAGCCGCGGCCGGCGGTGGAGCGGATCGTGCCGGCATTGTCGAGCGTGGCGCCGGTCGCGGCGCCGTTCAGCGTGACTGATGTGCCGGAGGTCTGGAGCGTCCCAGTCGCCTCGACGGTGCCGGTCTGCGTGCCGCTCAGGGTCCGCGCCGTTGTGCTGGTGGTGCCGGCACCGACCGTGAACTGGGCCGATGCCGGCGTCGCCCCGATGAATGCGAGGCCGGCGGCCAGGGGCAAGCCGAGGATCAGGGGGCTGACGCTCGACAGAAGGATACGCTTCATGAAGTGGGGGACTCCGTCTTCTGCAACCGGCACGCCGAAAGCGATCGGCGCCGAACCGTGCCGGACGGATTACCCCATGCGGTTTTCAGGAATATTACGGGATTTGGTCGAATTTAATTTAAACCGCGGTAACGCGGCGGCTTCAAGCCTCGCCGTCCGGCACCGCCGCGGTTCCCGTCAGCCTGACGCCCGGCCCGCTGGATCGGTCGGCATCCAGGAAGCATACGCCCGCGCCTTCCAGCGCGCGGCGGATCGCCGCCATGGTCGCCCGCTGCATGTCCCTCTGGCCGCTTTCGAAGCCACGCACGGTGCTTCGGCTCACTTCCGCGGCGGCGGCAAGCTCGTCCTGGGTCCAGTCCAACAGCGCGCGCGCGGCGCGGCATTGCTCGGGGTCAGCGGCATCAGGCCAAGATGGGGGTGCATTCCAAAAGGTCAAGATGCGCCATTTTGGTTGATTTGGATGTGGGGGCAACCATGTAGCAGGTGCAGCAGACCTGGATCCGGAGGGGAAAGAACAGTGCCGGCGCATCACACACCGCTTGTCTCGATGATCGCCATCGGCCTTGTCCTCGCCTTTCTCCTGGGACTCGTCGCTCACCGCCTGCGCGTCTCTCCGCTGGTGGGATACCTGCTGGCCGGGATCATCGTCGGCCCGTTCACGCCGGGCTTCGTCGCCAACCAGGCGCTGGCGAACGAGCTGGCGGAGATCGGCGTGATCCTGCTGATGTTCGCGGTCGGCCTGCATTTCTCGCTGAAGGATCTCCTGTCGGTCAGGGCGGTGGCCCTGCCCGGGGCCGTGGTGCAGATCGGCGTCGCGACCCTTCTCGGCGTGACCCTGGCCTGGGCGCTCGGATGGCCGGTCGGGGCGGGGATCGTCTTCGGCCTGGCGCTGTCGGTCGCCAGCACGGTCGTCCTGATCCGCGCCCTGCAGGAACGCCGCATCATCGACACCGAGCGGGGCCGTATCGCGGTCGGCTGGCTGATCGTCGAGGATCTGGCCATGGTCCTGGTTCTCGTCATGCTGCCGGCGCTCGCCGGGGCGCTGGGCGGCGCCGGGGAGACGCCGGACTGGTACGCCATCGCGTTCTCGGCCGGGCTGACCCTGGTGAAGGTCGCCACCTTCGTCGCGATCATGCTGGTGGCCGGGCGCCGCGTGGTTCCCTGGATCATGCATTATGCCGCCCACACGGGATCGCGCGAGTTGTTCCGCCTGTCGGTCTACGCGGTCGCCCTGGGGATCGCCTATGGCGCCGCCGCCCTGTTCGGCGTGTCCTTCGCGCTCGGCGCCTTCTTCGCCGGCATGGTTCTGGCGGAGAGCCCGCTGAGCCAGCGGGCGACCGAGGAGGCGCTGCCGCTGCGCGACGCCTTCGCCGTGCTGTTCTTCGTGTCGGTCGGAATGCTGTTCGATCCCGGCGTCCTGGTCCGCTCTCCCTGGTCGGTGCTCGCCACGGTGGCCATCATCGTGGTCGGCAAGTCGATCGCCGCCTACTCGATCGTCCGCATGTTCGGCCGTTCCAACGGGACGGCGCTGACCATTTCCGCCAGTCTCGCGCAGATCGGCGAATTCTCCTTCATCCTGGCCGGCCTGGGCGTCGGCATGGGCGTGCTTCCGGAAGAGGGGCGCGACCTGATCCTGGCCGGCGCCATCATCTCGATCCTGCTGAACCCGCTGATCTTCGCCGCCGTGGACCGGCCGCGGTCCCGCAAGGCGCCGGACCGGACGCTTCTGACCTCCGCCGGGGATGACGCCGTGCCGGCAGCGGGCGATGCCGTCGGGACGGTCGTGCCCGACGCGGTCCCCGACATGACGCCGACCGGCCTGACCGACCATGACATCCTGGTCGGCTATGGCCGGGTCGGCTCCCTGGTCGGTTCCGGCCTGCGCGCCGCCGGACGCCCGGTCCTCGTGTTCGAGGAACGGGCCGACGAGATCGAGGCGGCGCGCCGCGACGGCGCCGAGGTGGTGGTCGGCAACGCCGCCGATCCCGAGATCCTGGCGACCGCAAACCTGCCGGGCGCCCGCCGGCTGATCGTCACCGTTCCAGAAGCCTTCGAGGCGGGCCAGATGGTCGAGCAGGCGCGGGCGGCCAACCCGAACCTGGAGATCGTCGCGCGCGCCCACACCGACGCGGCGGTCGAACACCTGAACGACCTCGGCGTCAGCCTCGCGGTCATGGGCGAACGGGAGATCGCCATGCGGATCCTGGAGCGGATCGAGGCGGAGGATGAAACCGCAAAGGTTCCCGGACCCGTCGTTCAAGCCGGCCCGAAGCGCGACGGCGCGTCCGTGGAGTAGCTCGCGGTTCCGACGTTCGGCTTCCGCCGTCCGCCCCACCGGGCGTCCGCTTCCGCTTGACTCGCGCTTTCAATAAGCAGAAACTGTTTTCATGAATGTGAATGGCAACGTGAAGACTGCCGGCCGCACCCTCGATGTGTTCGAAGCCTTCGAGGACATCGGCAAACCCCTGACCCTGTCCGACTTGGCGCGGCGGCTGGAGATGCCGGTCAGCAGTTGTCACGGCCTGATCGGCACGCTGAAGGCGCGGGGCTACCTGTACGCCGTCAACCGGCGCACCCTTTATCCGACCCGTCGGATTTTGGAGATGGCGCGCCGCATCGTCGCCAATGATCCGATGCTGGAGCGGATGGCCGGCTTCCTGGAACGGCTGCGCGACGACACGGGGGAGACCGTCATCCTCGGCAAGCGCCAGGATGACGCCGTGATATATCTCGACGTGGTCGAAGGGTCGCGGACGATCCGGTATTCCGCCAAGCCGGGCGAACTCAAGCCGCTGCATTCCAGCGCGATCGGCAAGGTGATCCTGGGCGGAATGCCCCCGGCCGACCTCGCCGCATGGCTGGCCCGGCGGCCGCTGGACGCCGTCACGGAGAATACGCTGGTCACGGCGGAAAGCCTCGCCGGCGACCTCGCGGCCGGACGGGAGCGCGGATACCACGTCACGCGGGGCGAGAACGTTGCCGATGTCATGGCCGTGGCGACCGCAATCCATCTCAACGGCGAGCCGCTCGGCGTCGCGGTCGCGGGACCGCTGGAGCGTATGAAATCCGACATCGCCGCCCATGCGGAAAGACTCCTGGCGATGAAATCGGCCGTCGAGGCCGGCGAGGAACACCCATGAGCGACGAACTGCTGGCCGAGCGCCGCGACGACGTCCTGTCGGTCACCCTGAACCGGCCGGAAAAGCGCAACCCCCTGAGCCGCGCCTTGCTGGAGGCGCTTCGCCGGTGCTTCGAGGCGTATGCCGACGATCCGGGCCTGCGGGTCGCCGTGCTCCGCGGGGCGGGAGAAAAGAGCTTCGCGGCGGGCGGCGACCTGAAGGACCTGGCGTCGCTCCGCTCGGTCGAGCAGGCCGGCGAGATGGCGGACCATGCCAAATCGGCGCTGGACGCGGTCCGAAGGTTCCCCGTTCCCGTGGTGGCCGCCCTGAACGGCGACGCGCTGGGGGGCGGGGCGGAACTGGCCGTCGCTTGCGACTTCCGCGTCGGCGCCCGCCATGCCCGGATCGGCTTCGTCCAGGGCAGGCTCAACATCTCGACCGCATGGGGCGGTGGCATCGATCTGCTCAACCTTCTCGGACCTGCCGCGGGGCTGCGTCTCCTGGCGCGTTCCGACCTCCTGGACATGGCTTCGGCGCGGACCCTGGGGCTGGTGGACGCGGTGGCCGGACCGGACCAGGCGCTGGACGAGGCCGTCGCCTCCTTCGTCCAGCCGATGCTGCGCCAGGCTCCGCAAGTCCTCCGGGCCTTCAAGGCGCTGGCGCTGGCGCATCGTACGGGCGCTTCCCGCACCGACATGGAACGACTGGAAACCAAGCTGTTCGCCGGAACCTGGGTGCATGACGACCACTGGTCCGCCGTCGAGCAGCTCAACCTGGGACGGAGATAGAATGACCGCCGCAGAAAGCACCAAGACGGGCGTCGCGGCCGAACTGGAAGCCGCGAGGCCCGGTCCCGGAGCGCCAAGGCCGGTTACCCCCTCGGGGATCGAGATCCCGGCGGTGGTCACGCCCGACATGTTGAAGCAGCCGGACCCTGGAATGCCGGGGGAGGCGCCGTTCACGCGCGGGATCTTCGCCGACGGCTATCGCGGGCGGCTCTGGACGATCCGCCAGTATTCCGGCTTCGGCACGGCGGAGGAGTCGAACCAGCGCTACCGCTTCCTCCTGGACGGCGGCCAGACCGGACTGTCCGTCGCATTGGACCTGCCGACCCAATGCGGGCTCGACCCGACCGACCCCATCGCGAAGCCCGAGGTCGGCAAGGTCGGCGTGTCGCTGTCCAACCTCGCCGAGGCGGAGATCCTGTTCGACGGCATCGACCTGTCGAAGATCTCCACCTCCTTCACCATCAACGGCACCGCGGCGATCATCTACGCCATGTACTGCGCGGTCGCCGACAAGCAGGGCGTGCCGCGCTCCAAGCTGACCGGCACGATCCAGAACGACATCCTGAAGGAATACGTGGCGCGCGGCACCTGGATCTTCCCGGTGCGCCCCAGCATGCGCCTGATCGCCGACACCATCCTGTTCTCCAACGAGGAAACGCCGCGCTTCAACCCGATCAGCATCGCCGGCGCCCATGTCCGCGACGCCGGGGCCACGGCGGTGGAGGAACTGGGCTACACCCTCGCCAACGGTCTCGCCTATGTCGAGGAACTGCTGCGGCGGGGCGGCGACGCCACGAAGTTCGCCCAGCGGCTCAGCTTCTTCTTCTATGTCCACATGGATTTCTTCGAGGAGGTCTGCAAGTTCCGGGCGGCCCGGCGCCTGTGGGCCGCCCTGCTGGAGGAGCGGTTCGGCATCACCGATCCCAAGGCGCAGCGTTTCCGGTTCGGCGTCGTGTGCGGCGGCTCCTCGCTGACCTCGGCCCAGCCCTACAACAACATCGTGCGCGTCGGCATCGAGACCATGGCCGCCGTCATGGGGGCGCCCAGTCGATCTTCACCTGCGCCTACGACGAGGCTTTCCAGATCCCGACCGAGTTCAGCGCCGAGATCGCCATGCGGACCCAGCAGATCGTGGCCCACGAAAGCGGCATCTCGAAGACCGTCGATCCGCTCGGGGGAAGCTATTTCGTGGAGTGGCTGACCGAGCGCATGGAGCAGGAGGTCCGCGCCGTCATCGGGGAGATCGACGAATACGGCGGCGTAATCAAGGCCATCGAGGACGGCTATCTGCAAATGAGGATCGCGGAGCGGGCCAAGCTCCGCAAGCAGGGGATCGACAGCGGCGAAACCGTCGTCGTCGGCCAGAACCACTTCCGGCGCGAGAACCAGACCGACGATTTCGGCGAGGTCTTTCGCCTGGACCCCCAGGCGGCCCGCCGGGTGCGCGAGAAGTACGACGGCGTCATCGGGCGCCGCGACGAAGCCCGCGTGACCAGGAGCCTGGAGGCGCTGGGCATTGCTGCGACCGACGACGGCGAGAACTTGATGCCGTACCTGATCGAGTGCTGCCACGCCTACGCCACCGTCGGCGAGATGGTGGCCGCGCTGAAGAAGCACTGGGGCGAGTTCCAGGAGCCGATCCGACTGTGATCATCCGCGCATCGCGGCCAGGAAACGACGGGCCAGGAAACGACGGGGGAGGAAACGACGATGAGCCTGAAAGGCAAACGCATCCTGATCGCCAAGCCCGGCCTCGACGGGCACGACGTCGGCGCCAAGGTGATCGCCCTGGCGCTGCGCGACGCGGGGGCCGACGTGATCTATACCGGCCTGCGCAAGAGTCCCGGCTACATCGCCCGCGTCGCGGTCGAGGAGGACGTGGACGCGGTCGGCCTCAGCCTGCTGTCGGGCAGCCACAACGAGCTGGTGGCCGAGACCCTGCGCTGCCTGCGCGACCTGGACGGCGGGGACATCAAGATCTTCGTCGGCGGCACCATCCCGGCCGAGGACCAGCCGGAACTGCTCCGGATCGGCGTCCGGGGCGTGTTCACCGCGGACCAGAAGCTCGATGACGTGGTGGCGGCCATAGACCGGGAACTGGCCGCATGAGCGGGCCGCTCTCCGGCATCCGCATCCTCGAAGCCGGCCATATGCTGGCGGGACCCTATTGCGGCATGCTGCTGGCCGACCTGGGCGCCGAGGTGATCAAGATCGAATCGCCCGAAGGCGACATCGCCCGCAGGCTCAGCCCCCACCGCGTCGGTCCCCACAACGCTTATTTCGCTTCCCTCAACCGAAGCAAGCGGAGCGTCGTGCTCGATCTCGGGTCGGCCGGGGGACAGGCGGCCCTGGGGCGGCTGGCGTCGACCAGCCACGGGCTCCTGACCAACATGCGCCCGGCGGTGATCCGCAAGCTCGGCCTGACCTACGACAGCCTGTCGGTCCACAATCCCAGGATCGCCTGCCTGGCGCTGACCGGCTACGGACTGGACGGCCCCTACGCCGACCGGCCCGCCTACGACTACGTGATACAGGCGCTGGTCGGCATCATGGCGCTGACCGGCGACCCCGGCGCGCCGCCGGTGAAGTGCGGCTACTCGGCGGTGGACAATTCCGCCGGCATCATGGGGGCGCTCGGGCTGGTCGCCAAGATCCTGGAGGGCAAGGGCGGACAGATCGACGTATCCCTGTTCGACACCATGCTCTCGCAGTTGAACTATGTGGCCGGCGCCTGGCTCAACGCCGGCGAATCCCCGAGCCGTTACGAGAGCGGGGGGCATCCCTACATCGTTCCGGCCCAGATCTTCGAGACCGCCGACGGCCACCTCGCCCTGTTCATCACCCACGACGATTTCTGGCGCCGCTTCGCCCGCGAGGCCGGCCGGCCGGAATGGCTGGCCGACGAGCGTTTCGGCACGATGGCGGGACGCACCGCCAACCGCGACCTGGTGATTTGCGCGGTCGGCTCGCTGCTGCGGACCCGCGGAACGGCGGAGTGGGTCGGACGGCTGGCGCCTCTGGGATCGTGGTAGCCGGGGTCGAGCGGCTGGAGGACGCGCTGGCCGGCGATCTCGCGCGCAGCCACGACATGGTGGTCTCGATCCCGACCGGCGACGGCGACCTGGCCGTCGTCGGCAATCCGATCCGCTTCCCGGGCGAGCCCACCCGGTACGGGCCGCCGCCGCTGCTCGGCGAGCACACCGCGGCGCTTCTGGGGGCACGGGAATGACCATGCCGGGAAACCCGTCCCGCCGCCGGGAACTCGGCCGCACGCTCAGCCGGATCAGCCGGGCCGGCGTGCGGCAGACGCTGGCCGGGCACGGCGATGCCGCCCCGCCGGCCCGTCCGGCATACCGCATCGGCATCACCGGTGCGCCCGGGGCCGGCAAGAGCACGCTGATCGCCCGCCTCGCGGCGCGGCGGCTGGAACGGACCGTGGGAGAAGTCGCCGTGCTGGCGATCGACCCGACCAGCCCGATCTCCCAAGGATCGATCCTCGGCGACCGCGTCCGGATGGACGCCATCGCCGGCGATCCGCGCATTTTCATCCGTTCGCTTCCGAGCCGGGGCAGCCATGACGGCTTGGCCGACAACCTGCCGGACCTTCTCCTGGCCCTTGACCGATACGGCTTCGACGAGGCGCTGGTCGAGACGGTGGGGGTAGGGCAGGCCGAGCATGCGGTGCGCTCCCTGGTCGACACGGTCGTGCTGGTGCTCCATCCCGAATCGGGGGACAGCGTCCAGGCCATGAAGGCCGGCATCCTGGAGATCGCCGACATCTACGTGGTCAACAAGGCAGACCTGCCTGGCGCCCGGAAAACCGCCGCCGAGATCCGCGCCATCACGCGGCGCGTCGGGGAGGGCGGCGACTGGACGCCGCCCGTGGTCCTCTGCGCCCAGGGTGACGACGCCGGCCTGGCGGAGCTGGACGAGGCGGTGGAGCGGCATCGCGCCCGAGCGGCGGAATGCCGCGACGCCGGTGCGATCCGCCTCGCCCGAGCCCGGCATCATGCCCAGGCGCTGCTGTCCCGCCGAGCCGCCGAACTGGTCGAGGAGGCCGATCCCGCCCTGTTCGACGGGCCGCTGGAGCGGGTCTATCATCAGGTCCTGCGTCGCTGGGCTGATGATCTGGGGGGCAAATAATCCGTAAGATGACGATCCGGGGTGGCTCCCGCTGCCCGGATGGTCTTAAATGAATGAAAAGAGGGAGAAAATCCCCGGAACAAGAATGCAATCAAAAGAGGAGGAGACGTTCATGGGAAAGCCAGGCATGGGAAAGTCAGGCATGTGGAAGGCAGGCAGGTTCCTGACGGGAGTGGCGCTCGGTGCGGCGTTGACCCTTTCCGCCGCGGCGGCCGGTGCCCAGACCCTCAAGATTTCCCACCAATGGAAGGCCCAGACCGATGCCCGCGACCGTGCCGTCCGGGTGTTCGTGGAGGAGGTCGGCAAGCAGGCGCCCGACCTGAAGTTCCGCATCTTCCCCGGGCGCTCGCTGATCCAGAACCCGGTCGCCCAGTTCGACTCGCTCCAGAACAACTCGCTGGAGATGGCGATCTACCCGCTGGTCTACGCCGTCGGCAAGGTGCCGGAGTTCTCCATCACCATCATGCCCGGCCTGATCAGCAACCTGGACGAAGCGGTCAAGCTCAAGAATTCCCCCTATCACGAGAGACTGCAGGAGATCGCCCACGCCAACGGGGTCCATATCGTCACCTGGTGGTGGACGCCCGGCGGCTTCGCGTCGAAGAACCGGGAGATCCAGGGGCCGGACACGGTCAGCGGCCTCAAGATGCGCGCGGCCGACCCGTATTTCGAAACGGTGCTCCAGGCTGCCGGCGCCTCCGTCCAGTCCATGCCCTCCACCGAGATCTACTCGGCACTCCAGACCGGGGTGCTCGACGGCGTCATGACCTCGGCGGAAAGCTTCGTCAGCATGCGGATCTATGAGCAGACCAGCAACGCGACGGTCGGCGGCGACAACATCCTGTTCATGCTGCTCCAGCCGCTGATCATGTCCAAGCAGGCCTGGGACAACCTGACGCCGGACCAGCAGAAGGCGTTCGAGGAGGCGGCCACGGTCAGCGAAAAGTTCTTCAACGGCCTCCAGCAGGAGGCCGACGCGGAAATGAAGAAGGCTTTCGAAGACGCAGGCGCCGACGTGAGGCCGCTGACCGACGCGGAGTTCGAAGCCTGGGTCGACCTGGCGCGCGAGACCGCCTGGAAGAAGTTCGAAACCGAAGTCCCCAACGGCAAGGAACTGATCGGGCTGGTCGAGACCTCGCTCCAGAACGCCCAGTAAGGTAAGAACGAAGAAAAGAAAGATGCGGGGGCCGTCGAGCGGGTCCCCGCGAATGCCAATGGGGGAGGACAGTCGATGCGTGCAGTGATCGCGCTGATCGACCGCCTGTCGATATCATGTGCCGTCGTGGCGTCGGTGCTGCTGGCATCGGCGGTCGTGATCGTCTGTTATATGGTCGTGATCAGAACGTTGGGTTACTCCAGCTACTGGGAAATCGAGGCGTCGATCTACATGGTCGTCGCCGCGACCTTCCTCGCTTCGCCCTATACGCTGATGACCAGGGGGCATGTGTCGGTCGATTTCCTGCCCTGGATGCTCGGCCGGCGCGGCGCCCGCGTGATCCAGTCCGTGATCGCGGTGGTCGGGATCGTGATCTGCCTCTACATGGCCTGGCTCGGCTGGCACCTCACCCTGGAGGCGATCGCGAGCGACGAGCGCAGCGCCAGCATGTGGCGCCCGGTCAAATGGCCGCTCTACGTCATGATGCCGATCGGCCTCGGCCTGACCGCTCTCCAATATCTGGCGGAGATCTTCCGGAGCGCTTCGGACGAGGCGCCGGCCAAGGCGCCCCTGCCGCGGATGGAGGCGGTTCCGGAGCCCACCCGCGAACGGAGCGCCCATGAACGGAGGGTGTCCACGCGATGACCGAACTCCAGATCGGCTCCCTCATCCTCGTCTGCACCACGCTGGTGCTGTTTTCCGGCATCCCGATCGCGTTCGGGCTGACCGTCGTCTCGATCGCATTCCTATACGTCTTCGACGGGCCGGGCAGCCTGTCGGCCGTGCCGCGCACCTTCCTGGACGAGATCAGCGGCTTCGCGCTGCTAGCGGTGCCGATGTTCGTCCTGCTCGGCTCCCTGATCGGGTCGTCGCGGGCGGGCGCCGACATCTACGAAGCCCTTCACCGATGGCTCGCCCGCGTGCCGGGCGGGCTGGTGATCGCCAATATCGGCGCCTGCGGCCTGTTCTCCGCGCTGTCCGGCTCCAGCCCGGCGACGGCCGCCGCGATCGGCAAGGTCGGCGTGCCGGAGATGCTGAAGCGCGGCTGCCCGGCGGGCCTCGCGACCGGCGCCATCGCGGCGGGCGGGACGCTGGGCATCCTGATTCCGCCGTCGGTCACCATGATCCTGTACGGCGTCGCGACCGAAACCTCGATCGGGCGGCTGTTCGTCGCCGGCGTCGTACCGGGCGTCCTTCTCGTGGTGATCTTCTGCGTCTACGCCTGGGCCGCCACCGCCTTCGCCCAGCGGCACGTCACCCAGCCGCAAGATCATTATACGCTCAAGGAGAAGATTCGCGCCTCGGGCACGGTGGCGCCGCTGTTCGGCATCATCGCGCTGATCATCGTGGCGCTGTACGGCGGATACGCGACCCCGTCCGAGATCGCGGCGCTGGCGGCCATGCTGGCGTTCCTGTACGTGGCGCTGGTCTACCGCATCGTGAACCGGGAGAACCTGTGGCCGATCTTCGGCAACGCGGTGCGCGAGAGCTGCATGATCCTGCTGATCATCGCGGCGTCGGGCCTGTTCTCCTACATGATGTCGCTGCTCTACGTGACCCAGACCATGGCCGACATGCTGGTCGGCTGGGAACTGAACCGCTGGGTCATGCTGCTGGTGGTGAATGTCTTCCTGCTGGTGGCTGGCTGCTTCCTGCCGCCGGTGGCGCTGATCCTGATGACCATGCCGATCCTCCAGCCGGTGCTGGAGGCCAACGGTTTCGACATGATCTGGTTCGGCGTGCTGATGACGATCAACCTGGAGATCGGCCTGATCACGCCGCCGGTCGGGCTCAACCTGTATATCCTGCGGAACGTGGCGCCCCAGGTGCCGCTTCTGACCGTCCTGTGGGGGTCGGTCCCGTTCGTCCTGATCATGATGGGGTTCATGGTGCTGCTCTGCTTCGTTCCCGGCATCGCCCTGTGGCTGCCCAACCAGATGTTCGGTCCGTGATGGGCGGGACCATCCGCTTCGAGAGCCGGGACGAGGTTGGGTTCGTCGTCATCGACAACCCGCCGCGCCGCAACGCGCTGACCGTCGGCATGTGGGCGGCGCTGGGCGAGCTGGTCCGCAGGATCGGCCGCGAGGGTGGGCACCGCTGCCTGGTCCTGCGGGGGGCCGGCGAGGAGGCGTTCGCGTCGGGCGCCGACATCAGCGAGTTCGAGCACGAGCGGTCCGACCGCGAGCAGGTGACCCGCTACCACGAGCACTATGTCGGCCCGGGGCTGGCGGCCCTGCTGGAGTGCGGCATCCCAACGGTGGCCATGATCCGGGGCACCTGCATGGGCGGCGGGCTGGAGATCGCGTCCTGCTGCGACCTCCGGATCGCCGCCGACGACGCGAAGCTCGGCATCCCGATCAGCCGCATGGGTTTTCCCCTGGCATTCGGCGAGACCGAACTGCTGTTCAGGCTCCACGGCCGGGGCATCGCGGCCGAACTCCTGCTGGAGGGCCGGATCTACGACGCGCACGAGGCCCTGTCCAAGGGGCTGGTTGAGCGGGTCGTCCCGGCGGAGCGGCTGGAGGAGGAGGCGCTGGCGACCGCCCGCCGGGTCGCCGCCGGGTCGCCTGCTGCGCACCGCAGCACCAAGGCCCAGTTCCTGCGCCTGCTGCGCGATCCGTCGCCGGTGACCGCGGACGAGCGCGCGCAGTCCTACGGCTTCGCCGACACCGAGGACTACCGGATCGGCTACCGGGCGTTCCTGCGGAAGGTCAAGCCGGTCTTCCAGGGGAGGTGACGGGCCGGCGCAGGGGTGGTCGGCATAACTGATTGTTTCCCGAACCTGTTATCTCCTTCAGAATGCCGCGACCAACGTTCCGCTGAGGAGATGGCCATGCAGCCGTTCAAGACCGTCGATATCGCCTTCGGCCGGGGTCACCTGACCGTGGGGCTGCCCGAAGAGGCCGAGGTGACGGTGATCCGGAAGGCCTCCCTGCCGAAGCTGGCCGACCAGGACGGCGCGGTCCGGGCCGCCTTCGCGAACCCGGTGGATTCGGCGCCTCTCGCCGAGCTGGCGAAGGGGCGGGGCAGCGCCTGCATCCTGATCTGCGACATCACCCGGCCGGTGCCGAACCGCCTGTTCCTCCGCCCGATGATCCAGACGCTGGCCGAGGCCGGCATCCCCAAGGACCGCATCACCGTGCTGGTCGCGACCGGCCTGCACCGGCCCAACGAGGGCGCCGAGCTGGCCGAGTTGGTCGGCGACCCCTGGGTGCTGGAGAATGTCCGCGTCGAGAACCACTTCGCCATGCGCGACGAGGACCATGCGGACCTCGGCCGAACGGCCACCCGCAACACGCCCGTCCGCATCGACCGCCGCTTCATGGACGCCGACCTGCGGATCGCCACGGGGCTGGTCGAGCCGCACTTCATGGCCGGCTGGTCGGGCGGGCGCAAGGTGGTGGCGCCCGGCGTCGCCGGGCACGAGACGATCCGGACGTTCCATTCCGCCCGGTTCATGGAGGACCCGCTGGCGGTCCAGTGCAACCTAGTCGGCAACCCGCTGCACGAGGAGCAGCTGGAGATCGTCCGCATGATCGGCGAGATCTACGCGTTCAACACCGTGATCGACGAGGACCGCGATCTCGTCCACGTCACCTTCGGCGAGATCATCGCCAGCCATCTGGCCGCCGTCGGCTTCATCCAGGACGTGACCCGGATCAGGCTGCCCCAGCGCTTCAAGACCGTCGTCACCTCGTCGGCGGGCTACCCGCTGGACAAGACCTATTACCAGACGGTCAAGGGCATGGTGACGCCGCTCGACATCCTGGAACCGGGCGGCACCCTGATCATCGCGTCCGAATGCTCGGAAGGCATGGGCTCCAAGGAGTTCCGCGCCGCCCAGGAGCGTCTGGTCGAGTTGGGGCCGGAGCGCTTCCTCGCCACCCTGACCGCCAAGTCGCTGGCCGAGGTGGACGAGTGGCAGACCGAGATGCAGCTGAAGCCCATGCGGATCGGCCGGGTCCAGCTCTACACCTCCGGCCTCGACGCCGAGGAGCGCCGGATCACGGCGGTCGAGGTGATCGGCGACCTGGACGCCGCCGTCGCCGACAGCATCCGGCGCCACGGCGACAGCCGCGTCGCGGTGATCCCGGAAGGCCCCTACGTCGTTCCCGTGGTCGAGGCCGCATGACCCTCCGCCACATCCACCTGGACGCCGTCGGCGGAATCGCCGGCGACATGTTCGTGGCGGCCCTGGTCGATGCGGTGCCGGCGCTCCGGGACCGGGTGCTTGGGGACGCCGCCGCCGTGCTGCCGTCCGGCGCCGGAGCGCCGGCCTTCTCCGCCGGCGCCAGCTCCGGGATTTCCGTGCTGCGCTTCGGCCTGGAAGGCGGGCAGGACGGCCATGGGGATCATCACGACGGCTACGGCAGCTACCGGCACATGGTCGGCCTGATCCGGGAGGCCCGCCTTGCCGAGGGAACCGCCGGCCACGCCGTCGCGATCCTGACCCTGCTGGCGGAAGCGGAAGCGGGGATCCACGGCGTTCCGGTCGATCAGGTCCATTTCCACGAGATCGGCGACTGGGACAGCCTGATGGACGTGGTCGCGGCCGGCTCGGTCGCCGCGGCGCTCGACACCGCCTGGGGCGCCACCTGGAGCGTTTCCGACCTGCCGCTGGGCGGCGGGCGGGTGCGCGCCGCCCACGGTCTGCTGCCGGTGCCCGCCCCGGCGACCGCGCGCCTCCTGGAAGGGTTCGAGTGGCGCGACGACGGCGTGTCCGGCGAGCGGGTGACCCCCACCGGCGCCGCCATCCTGCGCCACCTGGTGACCGGTCCCGGCCGTCCCGGCGGCCGGCTGGAGGCGACCGGAAGCGGGGCCGGAACCCGGGAGCTGCCGGGCATGCCCAACATCCTGCGGGCACTGGTGTTCGACACGGGAAGCGCCGCGGCGGCCCGGGACGCCGGGCAGGAGGTGGCCGTGCTCAGCTTCGACATCGACGACATGACGGGGGAGGAGATCGGCGTCGCGGCAGACCGCCTCCGCGCGCTGGACGGCGTGCTGGACCTGGCGCTGGCGCCGCTGACCGGCAAGAAGGGCCGCCCGCTGACCGGGTTCCGCCTGCTGGTGCGCCCCGACGCGCTGGCCCTCGTCCGGGAGCGCTGCCTGCTTGAGACCTCCACCATCGGCCTGCGCTGGCGGATGGAGCGGCGGACGGTCCTGCCGCGCCGGACCTCAGGCGAAACGGTCCGGATCAAGCGGGTCGAGCGGCCCGGCGGCACCACCACCGCCAAGGCGGAGAGCGACGATCTCGCCGGGATCGACGGTCTCGCCGCCCGGCGGGCGCGCAAGTCCGAGGTGGAGACGGGGCGATGAGCGCGCCGGAAGCCCAAGCCCGCCTGGTGGCGGCGCTCGACCGGCATCCCGAACTGGTGATCGCGGTTTCCGGCGGGGTGGACAGCATGACGCTGGCCTTCGTGGCGCACCGGTTCTCCCGCAGCCATGTTTCCATGCTGCACGCGGTTTCCCCGGCCGTCCCGCCCCACGCCACGGCGCGCGTCCGCGCCCATGCCGCGCGGGAGGACTGGGCGCTCACGGTCGCCGATGCGGGGGAGTTCGCCGACCCGCGCTACCGCGCCAACCCGGTGGACCGCTGCTTCTTCTGCAAGTCGAACCTTTACGACCGCATCCGCTCGGTCACCCAAGGGACGGTCGCGTCCGGCACCAACCTGGACGATCTCGGCGATTTCCGCCCCGGGCTGAAGGCGGCGTCCCAGCGGGGCGTCGTGCATCCCTTCGTGGAAGCCGGTGTCGACAAGGCGACGGTGCGGGCGCTCGCCCGGCTCCACGGCCTGGACGACCTGGCCGAGTTGCCGGCCCAACCCTGCCTGTCCAGCCGGGTCGAGACCGGGATCGCCATCGACGCCGACGACCTGGGCTTCATCGATCAGGTCGAGACCGCCGTCGCGGCCCTGGTCCCGTCGGGCGCCAGCGTCCGCTGCCGGATCACCCATGCCGGCGTCGCCCTGGAACTGGACGACCCCGAGACCTCCGGCGACGCCGCCGGTCGCCTGGCCTCGGACCTGTGCGCCCGCACCGGCCGCACCTTCAGCGGCGTCCGGCCCTATCGCCGCGGTTCCGCCTTCCTGCGCGGCACGTCATGAGCGACTTCGTGATCGACTGGGAGCGGGAACGGCGCACCGGCGTGCCGGAAGCGGTGCTGTGCGCGTCCAAATCAGCCGCCCAGGTCGAGGCGATCCTGAAGGAGGCGGCCATGGCCGGCCGCCGCCTGCTGTTCACCCGGCTGGAGCCTGCCGCCTTCGAGGCCCTGGCGCCGGAATGCCGCGCCATGCTCGATCATGACGCCCTCTCCCGCACGGCGTGGTGCGGGCCATTGCCGCCGGCGGGGCCGTGCGGGACGGGATCGGCATCGTCGCCGCCGGCACCTCCGACCTGCCCGTCGCCCGCGAGGCCGCCCGGACCCTCGAATTCCTGGGGTTCTCGGCCCCGGTGATCGCCGATGTCGGCGTCGCCGGCCTGTGGCGCCTGATGCGCCGGCTGGAGGAGATCCGCGGCTGGCGCGTCGTGATCGCGACGGCCGGCATGGAAGGGGCGCTGTTCAGCGTGCTCGCCGGGCTGGTCGACGCTCCGGTGATCGCCGTTCCCACGTCGGTCGGCTATGGCGTCGCCGCCGGCGGAACGGTCGCGCTGCACACGGCGCTCGCGTCCTGCGCTCCGGGTGTCCTGACCGTCAACATCGACAACGGCTTCGGCGCGGCAGCGGCGGCCGTGAAAATAATGAATAAAATGTGAGGCGAATTGCCGTTTGTTCGGCATGCCATATGATGCGATAAAGGAGTAGGTGCCCCAGAGCGCAAAGGACGCCCCGCAGCGATGTTCTCCTGGAAGAAGCATGCCCGGTACGAGGTGGTCGCGGAGCAGGCAGGCCATGCGAGCATCGACGGCATCTTCGAGACGGAGCACGAGGCGGTCGAACGCGCGACCTACCTGCTCAGCCTCGCGAAGTTCACCAGGGTTCAGGTCGTCCAGGTCGCCAAGCATACCCAGACCGTCGTGTTTGAGCGAGCCTCGCAGACCGGCGGGACCGGGATCGTCGGCATCACGGCGATCGAGGACGCCCATTTCTGCACCGACGTGCTGGATGTCTACGGCTATCCCAGCCGCATGACCCTGCTGCGCCTGACGCGCCGCCATGCCGACCGGGAAATCGCGATCCTGTGCGAGACGCTGCACGACTATCTCGCGCTCCGCACGATCGAGCGGGAGGGCATGCTGCTCAATTCCGGCATCACGCGGCTCGCCCGGGTCCAGTCCAGGGAAGTCGCGACGGTCGCCGCCGAGCGCGAGCGGGAGCTTGGCGCCCTGTGGCTGCGCGTGAAGCAGCTTGCCCAGACCTCCGACAGCCTTGCCGGATACGGCAAGCTGCTGATCCAGAAGGGGTTGGGGGCATTCCAGGAGCAGGTGGCATCGACCTGCGCGCCGGCCGAATGCGACCGCGTCGTCAGCTACGCCTTCGCCCGCCTGCTGGAGGGGCATCGCGACTGGGGCACCAAGACCCGCGCGCTGATCCAGGTGCTGGAGGAGGACGACGGCGACGCCGCCGGCATCGCCTGGGTCGATCAGGTCCTGGCGGAGACGATCGACGGCCGCGACCCGATCAAGGCCCTGATCGGCTATTCGCCGGACCTGGGCGCGGCGCTGGGCAGCCTGCTGGCCACGCTGAACGGCCGGCTCGACGACCGCCACCCGTTCACGCCGGTGCTGATGGACCTGAGCAACGCCCTGGCGCGCTGGCACCTGCCGGAGGTCGAGACCGCCCTGCTGCGCCGCGTCGCGATCGGGCTGAACGGCAGCCATCCCCTGACCAGGGAGGGACCGATCGCCGATGCCGCCGCCCTGCGCCGGATCGTCGCCGGCTTGACCTGCTTCAGCGGCTTCCGCGGCGGTCCCGACATGAGCCAGGCGCTCCTCCGCCGGGCCAAGACGGCGCTGCGTTTCGGGGAAGCCGACCTGCCGTTCGAAACGGCGGTCCAGCAGCTCTGCGGCAGCCTCAAGGGACCCGGTGCCCAGATCGGCTTCCTGCTGGACTTGGCGGAGACCGACCTGGGGCGCCAGAAGGGCGTCTTCCTGTTCGGCAGCCTGTCACGCATCTTCTCCCGCCTGCGCAGCGCCCGCGACCTGGCACCCGCCCACGTCCCGGCCGAGGACATCCGCCGCGAATTCGGCGGCCGGCTGCGCCGCGCCGGCATCCCGCGAGACCTCGCCGACCAGTTGATGTACAAGATCTCGGCCCTGCCGGCCGAAGCGCCGAGCGCGCTGCTGCGATAGAGCGGCTTCCAATCGATATCGTGGGCCGGGTCTCCCCTCGCTCAAGGGTTCAGCAGCCACACCGAGGCGTTCAGCACCGCCGCGTAGCTGACCCACAGCAGGTAGGGCACGAACAGCCAGCCCGCGAGCGGCCGGACCCGCCAGAACGCCACCATGGTGGCCGCCACCGCGATCCACAGCGCCGATATCTCCGCGAAGGCCAGGCCGGGCTGCTGCATGCCGAAGAAGATCAGCGACCACAGGATGTTCAGACCGAGCTGAAGCCCGAACAGCAGCAGCGGCCCGCGCGCGCCGGCCAGGCCGCGGTCCCGCCATACCAGCCAGCCGGCGACTGCCATCATGCCGTAGAGCACCGTCCAGACCGGCCCGAACAGCCAGTTCGGCGGGTTGAACCAGGGCTTCTGCAAGCCGGCGTACCAGCCGCCGATCTGCGGCAGGGTCACGGTGGATGCCGTCGCCGAAGCGACCGCGACAAGGATCACGAACGCCGCGAGCCCGATCAGGGACCGGCTCCGGCTGCCCGCCCGGCCAGGGGCGGCGATGGTGGACTGGGTCATCATGGTGCCTGACATCGGACACGGAACGGCGCCGGTCAAGGGTCCTCTATTCCGGTATTCCCCCCAAGGGAGCCTTGTTGCAGGGACCGCGGCGGCAAATGTCTGATTCTATCTCCGACATCGCAACCCTGGACCACCACCATGAAGCCGGAAGACATCATCGGCGCATGGCTCGCAGGCCTCGCCATCTGGGCGGCAGCCATGCTCTGCGTCGTCCTGTCCGGGCCGATATCAGACCTGCCCCGTTCGCATCCCACGCCGGCCGGCATCACCATCGACGATTGGTACGCCGGCGCGTGGCGGGACGACGCCGGCCGGGAATGGGACGAAGCGGACCGGCCCTTGCGGATCGAGCCGGAACTGCCCTGGTTGCCCAGCGACGACGGGACCGGCCGGCCGTCAGGGACCGAGGTCAGCCTATCGCCCCTCGCGCCGCCAAGCGGCCAGTAGGGCGCCGACCACCAGCAGGACGACCAGCCCGGCGGGAAGCAGCGACGCCTCGCGGACGCCGGTCACCACATAGTCGCCGTTGGCCCGCAGCCCGATCCAGTTGTTGCCGGTCTGGTCACGGTCGGGCCGGGTGCGCCGCACGTCCACGTCGCCGTCCGCCAGCCAGTGGACGCCGCCGCCGCTGGCTTGCGCCGCGGGAGCCATGGGGTCTCCCGTGGTGCGGACATCGGCCAGCTCCGGCGGGTTGACGGCACCCACCACGGCCAGGGCCGTGCGCTCGCCGTCGCTGACGCGGTAGATGCCGGGCTCGGTCGCCAGCACCGCGGCGGTCGCGAGTCCGTTGCCGTCCTCGACCAGGTCGACCCCGCGCACTTGGTCCGACGGACTGGTCAGCTCGACGGAACGCGGGTCGGGCTCCAGGCTGCGGCGCTCGATGGTGATGCGGTTGCCCTCGACCTTGGCGCGCAGGTCGTTCTCCTCCAGCTCCGGCTCCTTCATGAGCCAGTGGGCGAGACGCCGGAGCAGCTCGGCCTGCGGGCCGCCGCCCTCGTAGCCGCGCGACCACAGCCAGATCTGGTCACTGGCGATCTGGGCGACGCGGCCTTCGCCGACCCGGTTCAGGATCATCAGGGGGCGGCTGTCGGCGCCCTCCATCACGACGCTGCCCTGGAGCGGCGTCACGTCGGTCTGGCGGAACCAGCGGCCCCAGCTCGGCTCCTGCCCCTGCGGCGCCCCGACCGGCACGTCGCCGGGCAGGCCGGCGGTGACGGGATGGCGGCGCCCCAGCTCGGTCACCGTCGGCTTGAACGGCCGCTCGATCACCTCCCCCGTCGGCTCGCCGGGCAGCACGGCGCCCAGCGGCGTGCGGAACAGGCTCATGGAGGTCGAGAAGCTGGGACCGCCCGCTTCCAGCAGCGCCCCGCCGTTCTCCACATAGCTCGCGATGTTGCTGAGATAGAGCTGGGGCAACACGCCGCGCCGACGGTAGCGGTCGAAGATGATCAGGTCGAACTCGTCCAGCTTGATCTCGAACAGCTCCCGGATCGGGAAGGCGATCAGCGACAGCTCGCGGATCGGCGTGCCGTCCTGCTTCTCCGGCGGCCGCAATATGGTGAAATGGACCAGGTCGACGCCGGGATCGGCCTTCAGCAGGTTGCGCCAGGTCCGCTCGCCCGCGTGGGGCTCGCCCGATACCAGCAGCACCCGCAGCCGGTCCCGCACGCCGCTGATGACCACGGCGGCCCGGTTGTTGGCCAGGGTCAGCTCCTGCGGGGCGGCGGCCACTTCCATCTCCAGGACGTTCTGGCCGCCATGGTCCAGGGTGAACTCCAGCGGCACGTCGCGGCCGACCGGCACCCGGAACGGGCGCGGGGCGCCGCCGTCCTGGCGCACGTTGACGACGGCGTCGGGCGACTGGCTGCCCGGCATGTCCTCGACCCGCACGGTCACGGTGACTTCCTTGCCGACCAGGCCGAAGCTGGGCGCCCGGACCACGGCCAGCCGGCGGTCCGCCTCGTCGTGCTCCCCCGTCAGCAGGGTATGGATCGGCCCCAGGTCCTCCAGCCCCTTGCCGCCGCCCGGCACGTCGTGGACCTGGCCATCGGTGATGAAGACGGCGCCGGCCATGCGCCGGCGGGGCAGGTCGGCCATGGCGTGGTCGAGCACCTCGAACAGCCTGGTCTCCTCGATCGCGCCGCCGACGCCGCCCTCGGCGCCGCCGGTGCGCACCACCCGCACTTCCAGGTCGGGGAAGCGCGACAGCCGTTCCTGGAGATCGGCCAGCGCGCGTTCGGTCCGGGCACGGCGCTCGCCGATGTTCTGGCTGGGCGACTCGTCCACCACCAGGACGGCGACATCCCGGATCGGCTCGCGGTCCTCCTGGACCAGCGCCGGGTTCAGCAGCGCCACTGCCAAGGCCGCGAGGCCCAAGGCCCGCCACGCGGTCCCGCGGGCGCGCCGGAACGCCGCCACGAGGATGCCGGCCGCCGCCAGGACGAACAGCGGGATCAGCACCGCCCAGGGCAGCAGCGGGGAGAAGTCAATGGCGGTGCCGCCACCCATCATTGGCCGAGCCTTTCCAGTATGGCGGGCACATGGACCTGATCGGCCTTATAATTGCCGGTCAGGGCGTACATCATCAGGTTGACTCCGAATCGGTAGGCCATCTCGCGCTGGCGCTCCCCGCCCGGCACGACGGCGTTCAGCGGCCGGCCGGCCTCGTCCACCGCCCAGGCGCCGGCCCAGTCGGCGGAGCCGATGATCACCGACGACACGCCGTCGTTGTGCCGGCCCTCCTGGGCCTCGACCCAGACATCGCCGTCGCCGAACCGGCCGGGGAAATCCTGGAGCAGGTAGAACGCCTTGGTCAGCACGTGCTCGGGCGGGACCGGCGCCAGCGCCGGCACGTCCAGCCCGTCCACCAGCTGGCGCAGCCGCTGGGCGCCCGGCCCGCCGCCGGTCAGCGCGGAGCCCGGGCCGTACTGCCGGTCCCGGGTGTCGAACAGGATGGTGCCGCCGTTGCGCAGGAACTCGTTCAGCCGGAGCCGTGCCGAATCGCTGAGGTCGGGCTGCGACGGCGAGATCGCCCAGTAGATCAGCGGGAAGAAGGCCAGCTCGTCCTGCTCCAGGTTCACCGCCATGGCGCCGGCGGTCTCGACCGCGGTGCGGCGGTTCAGGATTTCGCTCAGCCCCTCCAGCCCGGCCCGGGTGATGTCGTCCACCACCCGGTCGCCGGTCACCACATAGGCCAGGTAGGTCTCGCCGCTGGCCTTGACCGCGAACTCGTCGGACGCCTGCGCGCGACCCGGCCCCGCGGCGACCAGCCCCGCCGCCAGCAGGATAGCCGATGCGGCCGCCGCGGCGCGGCGCCGGCGGCCGAAACGGATGTTGCCGAGCAGGCCGCGCAGCACCAGCGCCACGAACAGGTCTATGATCGCCAGCGCCATCGCCGCCCCCAGCAGCCAGGGTTTCAGGTCGATCTCGCCGCGCGCGGCATAGGTGCCCTGGGCGACGCCGGCGGGCAGCCGGCGCAGGGGTTCGACCGCGGTCACCAGCGAGGTCAGGTTGAGCGCCCGGCGCGCCTCTTCCGTGCCGTAGAAGCCGGGCGGATGCCGGGGACCCAGGGTTTCGGGCCGGAACGCGTTGCCGGCGATCGGGAAGACCGTGGCCGGCGGAGGGATCAGCTGGCCCAGCCCGTCGAGTACCTCGATCGGCGCGAAGGTCGCCGCCTGGACGTCGCCGGAAACGCCCTCGCTCAGCGCGGCCACCCGCCTCAGCATGTCCACGAACAGGCCGGACAGCGCCAGGTTCGACCAGTCGGAATTGGCCGTGGTGTGGACCAGCACGATCCGCCCCTCCTCGCGCTCCGCCGCGGTCACCAGCGGGGTGCCGTCGGCCAGCCGAGCCCAGGTCTTCTCGGCGAGGTCGATCGACGGCTCGGCCAGGACCTGGCGGTCCACCACCACGTCGGGCGGAACAGGCAGGCCGGCGAAGGGGCTGGCGGGCGGGAAGGGCGCCAGCCGCGCCGGCTCCGACCAGGACAGCGCGCCGCCCAGCGTCCTGTCGCCCAGGCGGAGGCGCACAGGCACCAGCTGGTCGGTATGCTGGGCGAGACGCGGCCCGGCGAAGCGGACCAGCACGCCGCCGCGCTCCACCCAGGCTTCCACGGCCTGCGCCTCGGTCTCGGTAAGGGCGCCGATGTCGGCCAGGATCAGCACCGACAGGTCGCGGCCGATCAGGTCCAGCACGGTGCCCCGGCGGATCTCGCTGAACGGGGCGAGCGCCCGCTCCAGGTAATAGAGATCGCTCAGGAGCGGCTGGTTCTCGCCCTCCGGCCGTCCGGACACCAGGCCGACCGGGCGGCGGCGCCAGCGCTCGTCCAGCAGGACGGTCGCCCCGGCGGTTTGCTCTCCCTCGATCGCCAGCCGGGTCACCTCGTTGCGCAGCTCCACCGGGAGGGAGAGCGGGACCTCGAGGCTGTCCGAGCCGGGCGCGAAGACCGCTTCCTGGCGCGCCAGCAACCGCCCGTCGGCGGCGGTCGCGCGGATGGTGACGGGGGTCGGCAGGGTCGTGTCGGCCCGCCGCACCCGGGCCACCAAGTCGTTCCCCTCGACGCTGGGCGGCAGCAGGAGGTTGGGCAGGCGGTCGGCACCGTTCATCAGCACCTCGGCACCGCCCAGTTGCTGGAGCCGTTGGGCCAGCGGCAGCGCCGCCGCGTCGGCCAGTCCGTCGGACAGCCAGACCGTATGGGCCGAGCCCGCCACCTGGAGGCCGCGGAGCGCCTCCAGCACGGACACCCGGTCGGTCGGCCATGGCCGGGGAGCCAGCGACTGGGTCAGCCGCCTCGCGTCGGCCGGCCGCAGCAGGGTGCTGGGTTCCGGCTTCTCGCCGGAAGCGGACGGCGCGGTCGGCAGCACGATCAGGTCGCGGCCGTTCCGCTCCGCCTGGTCGACCAGGTCGGCCATGGTGCGCTGGCGCGCCTGCCAGTCGCGGGCGGCGCCCCAGCCGTTGTCCACCACCAGGATGATCGGGCCGCTGCCCGGCAGTCCGGCGCGCGGGTTCAGCAGCGGCTGGGCAAGCGCCAGGATCACCAGCGCCGCCAGCACCATCCGCATGATCAGCAGCCACAGCGGCGTCCGGGCAGGGGTCTCCTCCCGCGCCACCAGGTCGCGCAGCAGGCGGATCGCGGGGAACTGGATGATCCGGGGGCTCGGCGGCGTCAGGCGCAGCAGCCACCACAAGACCGGAAGGACGATCAGGGCACCGAGTATCCAGGGTGCGGCGAAGGCTATCGGTCCCAGTCCCAGCATGGTCGGTTCAGCTCTTCGGTGCTTGGGCTGTCGGCCCTTGGAGGTTCTGGGCGATCGCCCCGTGAAGCGCGAGAAGCGCCGTCTGCGGCGGCCGGTCGGTCCGGTGCGTCGCGAAACTCCAGCCGGCGGCGCGGGCAAGGGCCGCCAGGCCGTCGCGGTGGGCCCCGAGCCGTTCCAGATAGGTCTGGCGAACCGCCTCGACGCGCGGGATCAGCAGCTCCTCCTCGCCTTCCATGCCCTCGAACTCGATCCGGCCGGCGAACGGCAGGGTCTCCTCCGCCGGGTCGAGCACCTGGACCAGATGCCCGCGCAGGCCGCGCCCGCTGATCGCCGCCACGGTCCGCTGGATCTCCGGCAGGGGCGACAGCAGGTCGCCGATCAGCACGACCTGGGCATGGCGGGGCAGGGGCGGCACCTTCGGCAGCCCGTCCTTCGGCAACTGGTCCTCGACAAGCGTCATGGCGAGGCGGTTGAGCGTCACCTTGTTGCCCGACGGCGGCATGCCCGATCCCAGCAGGGTCACCCGTTCGCCGCCGCGCACCAGCAGGACGGCGAGCGCCATGAGCAGCAGTTCGGCGCGCTCCCTCTTGGTCGGCAGGCCGGGGGACGACCGGTAGTTCATGGACGACGAGGCGTCGTGCCACAGCCAGACGCTCTGCGCCGCCTCCCATTCGTTCTCGCGCACGAAGACCGGCTGCGATTTGCCCGACTGGCGCCAGTCGATCATCAGGGCGCTGTCGCCGACCTCATACCGGCGGTACTGCCAGAAGGTCTCGCCCGTGCCGACCCGACGCCGGCCGTGGACGCCCTGGGCGACGGTGGACGCGACCCGGTCCGCCGCCACCAGCAGGGGCGGCAGACGCGATGCCAGCGCTTCCGACCTGTGCTGCGCCCGCAGCGCGGTCGCAGCGAGGTCGGGCTTGCCCATCCTGTCGCGCGCCATGCCCGGCTACCGCAGCGGGGCGCACAGGCGGTCGATCACGTCGTCGAGCGTGATGCCGTCGGCGCGGGCTGCGAAGTTCAGCGCCATGCGGTGTTTCAGCACCGGCTTGGCCAGGGCCAGCACGTCGTCGAGCGAGGGCGCCAGCCTTCCGTCGAGCACCGCGCGGGCGCGGGCCGCCAGCATCAGCGCCTGGCTGGCGCGCGGTCCCGGCCCCCAGGCCACATGGTTGCGCACCTCTTCCAGCTCGCTGGTCTCCGGCCGGCCGGAACGGACCAGCCCCAGGATGCCCTCGACCACGCTTTCGCCGACCGGGATGCGGCGGACCAGCCGCTGAGCCGCCATCAGGTCCGCCGGGTTCAGGACGGCGACCGCGGCCTCGTCCTCGATCCCGGTGGTGGCGATCAGCATGCGCCGCTCGGCGTCATAGTCGGGATACGTCACGTCGACCTGCATCAGGAAGCGGTCGAGCTGGGCTTCCGGCAGGGGGTACGTCCCTTCCTGCTCCAGCGGGTTCTGGGTCGCCAGGACGTGGAACGGCAGGGGCAGGGGATGGTAGTGGCCGGCGACCGAGACCCGGCGCTCCTGCATCGCCTGGAGCAGGGCCGACTGGGTCCGCGGGCTGGCCCGGTTGATCTCGTCCGCCATCAGGAGCTGGCAGAACACCGGGCCGGGGAGGAAGCGGAACGACCGGCGGCCGGTCTCGTCCTCCTCCAGCACTTCGGATCCCAGGATGTCGGCCGGCATCAGGTCGGGGGTGCACTGCACGCGCTTGTCGTCGAGGCCCAGGACGATGCCCAGCGTCTCGACCAGCCGTGTCTTGGCAAGGCCGGGGACGCCGATCAGCAGGACGTGACCGCCCGCGAGCAGGGTGATCAGGGTCAGGTCGACGACGTCCTGCTGGCCGAAGATGATGCGGCCGATCCGGTCCCGCACCATGGACAGCCGGCCGCCCAGCGTTTCGACCTCGGCCAGCAGCTGGGCCGGATTCTCAATCCCGGCAGACCCGTGGCGCATTGCATCGGTAGCGGTCAAATCAGGGATCTCCTGTGCTCTCAAGACAACCGGCCCCGGAAACCCGGCCCGAAACTCGGCCCGAAACTCGTGTGGTGCGATGCCCGTTCGTAATCCGGGTATCGGACCTAGATTAGCAGTATGGCGAAATTGCGTACCCGGGTTCCGATATTAACAGGAAATTCGGCTTCACAAGGGGGAAAGCAAGCCTATGACCAGTTCGATTCCGACGCCGGGCATGCCGTCCGGCCTGTTCCGGCCCGATGACCTGAGGCCGGACGAGGGTTATCCGATTCGCATCGATCGCGACGGCACTTGGCATTATCATGGATCGCCGATCCGCCGGCTGGAACTGTCCAGGCTGTTCTCGACCGTGCTCCGCCGCGACGAGGCGGGCGATTACTGGTTGGTCACTCCGGCGGAGCGCGGCAGGATACAGGTCGACGAGGTGCCGTTCACCGCGGTAGGGCTGACCGTCAGCGGGGAGGGCGCATCCCAGCGGTTGATCTTCCGCACCAACCTGGACGCCGAGGTGACCGCCGGGCCGGATCATCCGATCAGGGTTGAGGAGGATGATGGAACCGGCGAGCCGAGACCCTATATCCTGGTGCGTGACAATCTGGAAGCCAGGATTACGCGATCGGTCTTCTACGATCTGGTGGAGCGTGCCGAGACGCGCGAGGACGGAGAGGAAGTTCAGGTCGGAATATGGAGCATGGGCACATTCTTTCCTCTGGGGCGACCGATGAACAGGACGATCGGGATCTGACCGTCGGCGACATCACCAAGGAGCGGATCAGGAGCCTGATCCCGCGGTTCGCGGCCGCACCCAGCCGCACCCTCAACGTCAGGGGCGATCACGACCTCAATCCCGGCACCGGCGCCCCGGCCCAGCTTCGCCACGCGGCGGTGCTGGTCCCGCTGGTGGAGCGGCCGGACGGGATGACGATCATCTTCACCCAGCGCACCGCCCATCTGGCGGCCCACGCCGGGCAGATCAGCTTTCCCGGCGGCGGGATGGAGCCGACCGACCCGGACGCGCTCGCCTGCGCGCTGCGCGAGACGTCGGAGGAGATCGGGCTGGCGCCCGAGCGGGTCGAGGTGGCCGGGCGGCTGGACACCTACGTGACCCGTACCGGCTTCGAGATCACGCCGGTGGTGGGATTCGTCCGCCCGCCCTTCATCCTGAACCCGGACCCGTTCGAGGTGGCCGAGGTGTTCGAGGTGCCGCTGGACTTCTTCCTGAAGCCGGGAGCCGCCCTCAAGCAAACCCGCCACTTCCAGGGCACCGAGCGGCTCTTCTACGTGTTTCCCTACGAGCACCGATACATCTGGGGAGCGACGGCCGGGATGCTGGTGAACCTGGTCGACGTGCTGCACGGGCGATGCTGAAGAAACTGCTCCTGGTCGTGCTGCCGCTGATGCTGCCGACCCTGGTCTACATGGGGTACATGCTGATCGAGCGCCGCAAGGCGGTGGCGTCCGGCGGGTCCCCGCTGCCGTGGTGGGCGGGGGCGCCCTGGACCGCGCTGGTCGTCGGCGGCGTGGCGCTGGCCGGCCTGACGCTGGTGATGGTGGCGCTGACCGGCGGCTCCGACACGGCCGCCACGTACCAGCCCGCCCGCCTGATCGACGGCCGCGTGGTGGAGGGCGACACGACCCCGTCGGCTCCCGCGCCGGGGCGGTAGGGCCATGGAGCCCGCCGGCAGGATCGAGCTGCCTCCCGCAATGGCGGCGCCCGGAACCGTCAGGGTGTTCGACGCCCTCGCGGCGGACGGTGCCAAGGCCCGCTTCGTCGGCGGCTGCGTCCGCGACTCCCTGCTCCGGCGGCCCGTCAGGGACATCGACATCGCGACCGATGCGGAGCCGGAACGGGTCATGCGGCTGCTGGAGGCCGCCGGCCTCCGGGCGATCCCGACCGGGCTTGCCCACGGCACCGTCACCGCCGTGGCGGACGGCGGGCATTACGAGATCACGACGCTTCGTCATGATGTCGAAACGTTTGGGCGGCACGCCCGCGTGGCCTTCACCGACGACTGGATGATCGACGCGTCGCGCCGGGACTTCACCATGAACGCGCTGTTCTGCGCGATCGACGGCACCCTCTACGACCCGTTCGGCGGCGTCTGCGACGCGCTGGCCGGCCATGTCCGCTTCGTCGGCGATCCCCGCGCCCGCATCACCGAGGACGTGCTGCGCCTGCTCCGCTTCTTCCGCTTCCAGGCCCATTACGGCCGCACCCCGCCGGAGCCGGCGGCGCTCGACGCCTGCGCCGGCTTGGCGCCGCTGCTGCCCCGCCTGTCGGGCGAGCGGATCCAGGGCGAGCTGTTCCGGCTGCTGGGCGCCGCCGACCCGCTGCCGGTGCTGCGCCTCATGGCCGATCTGGGGATCATGGCGCATCTGCTGCCGCAGGCGACCGCGCTCGGCCGGCTCGGGCTGCTGCTCGGCATGGCGCCCGACCGGGCCGATCCCGTGCTGCGCCTGGCGGCCCTGCTGGATGTGGACCGCGCCGGCGCCCTGGAGGTCGCGGAACGGCTGCGGCTCTCCAACGCCGATGCCGACCGGCTGGCACTGCTGGCCGCACCCCCGGTGGACCCGGCCACCGTCAATCTCCGCCACGCGCTGTACCGGCTGGGTCCCGGCAAGGTCCGCGACGCCGCCCTGCTGCACGCCCCGGGCCGCATGGCCGAGGTGGAGCGGGTGATCGGCGCCTGGGAGGACCCCCGTTTCCCGCTCCTGGGCCGCGACCTGCTCGACATCGGCATTCCCCGGGGCAAGCTGGTCGGACAGCTCTTGCGCGACCTGGAGCGCTGGTGGGAAGATCGGGACTATCGCCCGGACCGCGATGAATGCCTGGCCGAACTGCGCGCCCGGCAGTGAACCCAGGGAGGGGGACCCCAGCGATGCGCGCCCTGATCGTCACCGTCGTCCTCGCCGCCGTCCTGATCGCCCTCGTCTTCGGCAACGCCGCGTTCTCCATCGCCGTGCTGGCCGACCGGATCGGCGGCGTCAACGCCTTCACCTATCGGATCGCCTCGACCGCCGTCCTGATCCTGGCCGTCGCCTGGCTGCACGCGCGCCTGACGGCGGGTCCCGGCTGGCTCCCCCGTGCCGTCCTCGCCGGCGTGCTCTGGCTCGCCGCCTCGGTCACGCTGGAACTGACGATCGCCCGCTCCGTCATGGGCGTCAGCTGGCCCAACCTGCTGGCCAACTACGCCTTCTGGCGCGGCGAACCCTGGCCCTTCGTCCTGCTGCTGGAACTGGCCGCCCCGATCCTGTTCGGCTGGCTGCGCAACCGGAAGCCGTAGGGCTGCGAAACGTCGGCCGTCGGTGCTCTCCCGGGGGAATGCTCCTGATAAAAGGATATCAGATCATCCACAGATGAACGCAGATGGACACAGATAAGGCTTGAATATCTGTCTCCATCTGCGTGCATCTGTGGACAATAAAAGCCACTTAATCATGCCTCACGGCCACTTCACCTCCGGCGGCATGGACATCAGGATCGCCTCCACGTTGCCGCCGGTCTTCAGGCCGAAGGTCGTGCCGCGGTCGTAGAGCAGGTTGAATTCCACGTAGCGGCCGCGCCGCACAAGCTGGTGGTCGCGCTGCCCGGGTGTCCAGGGATCGTTCATGTGCCGGCGGACGATCCGGGGATAGACGTCCAGGAAGCCCAGCCCGACGTCGCGGGTAAAGGCGAAATCGGCCTCCCAGTTCCCGGAATCCAGGTTGTCGTAGAAAATGCCGCCGATGCCGCGCGGCTCGTTCCGGTGCGGCAGGAAGAAGTAGCGATCGCACCACTCCTTGAAGCGGTCGTAGTAATCCGTTCCATGGGCGTCGCAGGCCCGCTTCAGCGCCGCGTGGAAATCGGCTGCGTCCTGCTCGGCCGGAAACATCGGCGTCAGGTCGGCGCCACCGCCGAACCAGCCGATGCTGGTGACGATGTGGCGCGTGTTCATGTGGACCGCCGGGACCAGCGGCGAGCGCATGTGGGCGACCAGGCTGATGCCGGCGGCCCAGAACCTTCCGTCGTCCGCCGCGCCCGGCATGTTCTTGCGGAACTCGGGACTGAAGGTGCCGTGGACGGTCGAGATGTTCACGCCGACCTTCTCGAACACCCGGCCGCGCATGATCGACATCACGCCGCCCCCTCCGTGCGATCCCTCGGCGTCAGGTCTGTCCCAGGCCTTGCGCTCGAACCGGCCGGCCGGCATGTCCGAATGGGTGCCGGTCAGCTCGTCCTCCAGCGCCTCGAACGCGGCGCAGATCCGGTCGCGCAGTTCGGCGAACCAGGAGGCGGCCCGGGCCTTGTGCTCCTCGGTCGGGACCGTGCGGTCCTTCGTGTCGTCCATTCCCTCAGTCCCTTCCCGTTTCCATTCCCATACCGTCGGTTCCCATGCCGTCGGTTGCCATGCCGACGGGGGCAGTCTGCCGCAACGCCTCGCCCAGCACCATGGCCGCGGCGAGGGCCACGTTCAGCGACCGCACGCCCGGCCGCATCGGAATCCTGACCCGGGCGTCCGCGGCCTCGGCGACGCTGTCCGGCACGCCGGCGCTCTCGCTGCCCATCAGCAGCGTGTCGCCCGGCTCGAACGTGAAGCCGAGATAGGGGATCGAACCGCGCGTCGTCAGGAGGACGATTCGGCCGCGCTTCGTTCCGGCAACGAATTTTTCCCAGGAGGCATGGCGGGCGAGATCAAGATGATCAATATAATCCATGCCGGCACGGCGCAGCCTGCGATCGTCCAGGATGAAGCCGCAGGGCTCTATGATGTCCAGCGGCACACCCAGGCAGGCGGCCAGGCGCATCATCGCACCGGTATTCTGGGGGATGTCGGGCTGGTAGAGCGCGAGCCTGATGCGGCTAGTGTCTGTGGGCGGAAAAATCAAGAGTCATTCTTTCTGCGAAACGACCCGGTCGGGCAAGCGCGACACTATGTCTCCGGAACTCCGGCTTTCCTTGACCGGGAACCGGAGGTATATCCCTGTCGTAACTGCGGCCGGCGCGAACCGGTCCCTAGTCCCGAGGTTTTGGGCTCGAGGTTTTGGGCAAGGTCCGAAGCAGACACGGCCGAAAACTATTGTTAATGTCCGTCCGGTTTGCAAGCGCGCGGCAGTGCGCTTGCCAGGGCCAAGGAGAGAAAAGCTAATGTCGGATACCACCCATCCGGCCGGTGCTGGCGGTCAGGGAGGCCACGAAGGCGAGGGAGCGACCCGTCGCGATTTCCTCTATCTCGCCACCGCAGCAGTCGGCGCGGTCGGCGTAGCGTCGGTCGCCTGGCCGTTCATCAACAGCATGAACCCGGCGGCCGATACGCTGGCGCTCGCGCAGATCGACGTCGATCTGTCGCCGGTCCAGGTCGGCCAGTCCATCACGGTCACGTGGCGCGGCAAGCCGGTCTTCATCCGCCGCCGTACGGATCAGGAGATCGCGACCGCCGAGCAGGTCAACCTCGCCGAGCTGCCCGACCCCGCGCCCGACAGCGCCCGCGTCCAGCAGCCGCAATGGCTGGTCATGGTCGGCGTCTGCACCCATCTCGGCTGCGTCCCGCTCGGCCAGAAACCGACCGATCCCAAGGGTGATTACGGCGGGTGGTTCTGTCCCTGCCACGGTTCGCACTACGACACCTCGGGCCGCATCCGCCGGGGTCCGGCACCGCTGAACCTCGCCGTTCCGGAATACGCCTTCCTGACGGACACCTCGATTCGCCTCGGCTAGTTGGTCAACTGGAGCTGAACATGGCTGCCCCGCAGTTCAAGAACCCCATAGTCCGGTGGATCGACTACCGTCTGCCGATCTTCACCGGGCTGCACCACGAGTACAATGAATACCCGATGCCGAAGAACTGCAATTATTTGTGGTCCTTCGGCGCGATCGCGATGGTCACGCTGATCATCATGATCGTCTCCGGCATCACTCTGGCGATGAGCTACACGCCGCATACCGACCACGCCTTCCAGTCGGTCGAGCGCATCATGCGCGACGTCAACTCGGGCTGGCTGATCCGCTATGTCCACATGAACGGCGCGTCGATGTTCTTCATCGCCGTGTTCATCCACATCTTCCGCGGCCTGTATTTCGGGTCCTACAAGGCTCCGCGCGAGATCCTGTGGATGCTGGGCGTCGTCATCCTGCTGCTGATGATGGCCACCGCCTTCATGGGCTACGTCCTTCCCTGGGGCCAGATGAGCTTCTGGGGCGCCACCGTCATCACCAACCTGTTCTCCGCCTTCCCGATCATCGGCGACCACATCGTCACCTGGCTGTGGGGCGGCTTCTCGGTCGACAACCCGACCCTCAACCGTTTCTTCGCGCTGCACTACCTGCTGCCGTTCGTCCTGCTGGGCGTGGTGTTCCTGCACGTCGCCGCCGTACACGTCCACGGTTCGAACAATCCGGTCGGCATCGACATCAAGGGTCCGCAGGACAGCCTGCCGTTCCATCCCTACTTCACGATCAAGGACACCTTCGGCCTCAGCATCTTCCTGCTGGTGTTCGCCGGCTTCGTGTTCTTCGCGCCGAACTTCATGGGCCATCCGGACAACTACATCCCGGCCAACCCGCTGGTCACCCCGGCGCACATCGTCCCGGAATGGTACTTCCTGCCGTTCTACGCGATCCTCCGCGCGGTCCCCGACAAGCTGGGCGGCGTGCTCGCCATGTTCGGCGCCATCGCGGTGCTGTTCTTCCTGCCCTGGCTCGACACCTCCAAGGTCCGCAGCTCCAACTACCGGCCGATCTACCGGCAGTTCTTCTGGGTGCTGGTCGTCGCCTGCCTGGTGCTGGGCTATGCCGGCGCCATGCCGGCCGAAGGCATCTGGCTGACCCTGGCCCGCGTCGCGTCGATCTACTACTTCGCCCATTTCCTGATCATCCTGCCCCTGCTCGGCAAGCTGGAGCGACCCCGGCCGCTTCCCAGCAGCATCAGCGAACCCGTTCTGAAGGGCGGTGGTCGTCTCGCGACCGCGGCAGCCGCCAAGCCGATGGAGAAGGCCTAACATGCGCGCGTTGAAGACGGTCATCCTGGCCGCGGCCGTCGGCCTCGGCCTCACGGGCACCGCCCTTGCCGCCGGCGAATCCGCGGTTCCGCCCAAGCAGGAATGGTCCCACAGCGGCATCTTCGGCACCTTCGACCGGGCGGCGCTGCAGCGCGGCTTCCAGGTCTACAAGGAAGTCTGCTCGAGCTGCCACTCGATGGACCTCGTGGCGTACCGCAACCTCCAGGCGCTGGGCTTCAGCGAGGACGAGGTCAAGGCCATCGCGGCGCAGTACGAGGTCACGGCGGGCCCCAACGACAACGGCGAGATGTTCGAACGGCCCGCCATTCCGGCGGACCACTTCAAGAACCCGTTCCCGAACGAGCAGGCCGCCCGCGTGGCCAACGGCGGCGCCTATCCGCCCGACCTGTCGCTGATGGCGAAGGCCCGTCCGCACGGCGAGGACTACATCCACGCCCTGCTGGTCGGTTACGAGGATCCGCCGGAGGGCTTCACCGTGCCCGACGGCCAGTACTACAACAAGTACTTCCCCGGCCAGCTGATCGGCATGCCGCCGATCCTGCAGGACGACAGCGTCACCTACGCCGACGACACGCCGGCCACCCAGGCCCAGTTGGCGCACGATGTCGCGGCCTTCCTGACCTGGGCGGCGGAGCCTCACCTGGAGACGCGCAAGCAGACCGGCGTGAAGGTCATCCTGTTCCTCCTCGTCTTCACGGGTATGATGTACGCCGTGAAGCGCAAGGTCTGGGCCGACGCGCACCCCTGAGTGCCGCCGGTATCCGTTGGAACCATGGAAAAGGGCGCCTCGGGCGTCCTTTTCTGTTTTCAGGTCCCGCGTGGCCAAGGGGAGGAAACGACGAATGATGACGTTCCACGACATCAACGGCTTCTGGTTCAGGCCGGCGACCCGGCCGAACTGGTTCGAGAAGAGCGACGCCTTCGACGCCGAAGTCCGGCGGCTCCTGCTGCCCGTCTACGATCAGGCGGCGGCGAACCGGCTGACCGACTGGCAAGACCACCCGCGGGGCTGTCTTGCATTGGTCATCCTGCTCGACCAGGTGCCCCGCAACGCCTTCAGGGGCAACCTCCGGGCGTTCGCGACCGATGCAGCCGCCCGCGACCTGACGAAGCTGGCGATCGAGCGCGGCTACGACGGCGGCTTGGACAGGGACGAGCGCACGTTCCTCTACCTGCCGCTGGAGCACAGCGAGGATCTGGCGGACCAGCGACTCTCGGTCGAGCTGTTCCGCGACCGGGTGGGCGATGCAGAGTATCTCGACTATGCCGAACGGCACCTGCGGATCATCGAGCGGTTCGGCCGCTTTCCCCATCGCAACCGGATCCTCGGCCGCGTCTCGACCGAGGAGGAAGAGGACTTCCTGAAGCAGCCGGGCGCGTCGTTCTGATGGCGGCCTCGGCGACGGGTCCGCTCTCGGGCATCGATCACACCCTGGTCGGAGTCCGCGACCTCGAAGCGGCGCGCGGGACTTGGCGGCGCCTCGGCTTCACCGTAACCCCGCGCGGCCGTCACATCGGCTGGGGGACCGGCAACTACTGCATCATGTTCCCGGGCGACTATGTCGAGCTGCTCGGCATCGTTGATCCCGGCCAGTTCCTGAACCGCCTTGACACCCTGCTGGAGACGCGGGGCGAAGGGTTCCTCGGGCTCGCCTTCGCGGCTTCCGACGCGGCCGCGGTCCATCGGGCCTACCCCGCCGCCGCGCAGCCGCCCAAGGACCTCGCCCGGCTGCTGGAGCTTCCCGAAGGCACCGTCATGCCTCGGTTCTCGCTGGTGCATTTCAAGCCGGAGGCGACGCCCGGCCTGTCGGCCTTCTGCTGCACCCACCTGACGCCCGACCTGCTGCGCCGTCCGGAATGGCTCGACCACGCCAACGGCGCCGTCGGCCTGGAGGGGGTCACGGTTCCGGCGGAGGATCCCGCCGCGCTGGCGCCCGCCTACGCGGCATTGTTCGGCCCGGCGGCGCTTCATGCCGGCAGGGGCCGCCTCGACGTCTGCGCCGGGTCTCACGACCTGCGCTTCGTCGCTCCGGATCGTCTCGCCCGCCGCTATCCCGGCCTGGAGCCCGCGCCGGTGATGACGGTGCTCTGCCGCGACCTGGTGGAGACCGGCGCCTTCCTGAGCAGTCAGGGAGTTTCGACGGCGGAAGCTCCGGGTGCCCGCATCGTCGTGCCGCCACACCATGCCAACGGCGTCATCCTGGAGTTCGCCGTATCCTGAGCCCTACACCGCGAGCCGGCGTACCAGCGCCGGGATGTCGGCGACCGGCGTCGGCGGCGCGAACAGGAAGCCCTGCATGCGGTCGCACCGGTAGGCCCTGAGGAAGATCAGCTGCTCGTGGGTCTCGACCCCCTCGGCGACCACGCCCATCTTCAGGGCATGGGCCATGTTGATGATCGCGTTCACGATGGACGCGGCGTCGGGGTCCTCGACCATGCTCTGGACGAAGCTCTTGTCGATCTTGATCGCTTCGATCGGGAAACGCTTCAGATAGCTGAGCGAGGAGTATCCGGTTCCGAAATCATCGAGCATGAAGCGGACGCCGGCCGCGTGGAGCTCAAGCAGCGCGTCGCGGATCCCCGGCGTGCTGCGGAACAGCGCCGTCTCCGTCAGCTCGAGCTTCAGGTGGGATGCCGGCAGGCCGGAATCCCTCAGGATCGCCAGCGCCTTGCGGCTCAGGTGCGGGTCGCTCACCTGGCGGCCCGACAGGTTGACGGAGACCGGCACGTCGACCACCCCCTCGCGCCGCCACTCCGCCATCTGGCGGCAGGCGTCGCGCAGCACAAGTTCGCCCAGGGGAATGATGAGACCGGTTTCTTCCGCTGCCGGAATGAACTCGCCGGGGGAGATCAGGGCGCCGTCCTCGCCGCGCCAGCGGACCAGCGCCTCGAAGCCGGTCAGCTTCAGCGTCTCGACCTCGATCTTGGGCTGGTACAGCAGTTCGAACTGGTCGGCGTCGATCGCGCGGCGCAGCCGGCTCTCCAGGGAGAGCTGGCGGGCCGCATGGGTCTCCATGTCGGGGGAGTACAGCTCGTACCGCGAGGTGCCGAGATCGCGGGCGCGCTGCAGGGCGGCCCCAGCCATCCGGACCAGCTCGTCCGGCCCCGTGGCGTCGGCCGGGAACAGGCTGACCCCGATCATCGGCGGCAGCAGGAAGTCCTGTCCGTCGGCTTCGATCGGCGTTCCGAAGGTGGCGATGATGCTCTTCACCGTCGCCAGCGCCTCGTCATGGTCGGCCAGGTCGGGGAGCAGCACGGCGAACAGGTCGTCGCCGATCCGGCCGACCAGGTCGCCCGGACCCAGCGCCCGGCGCAGCCGGTCGACCAGCCGCCGCATCAGGTGTTCCGCGGCGCTGCGGCTGTGAGCGAACCGGATCGGGTCGAGCCGGTCGAAGCTGATCGCCAGCAGGGCCGCGACCCGGCCGGCGGATTCCGACTGCTCCAGCGCCCCGGCGACGCGCTCGCTGAAAAGCGACAGGTTGGGCAGGCCGGTGACCTGGTCGAATGAGGCGAGATAGTGGATGCGCTCGCGGGCGCGGCGGGTTTCCGTCACGTCCTCGAACAGCCCGATGATGTATTTGGGCCGCCCCAGCGGATCGCGCACCAGTGATGCCGTGGTGCGCGCCCACAGGGCGGTGCCGTCGCGGCGCTGGAACCGGCGCTCGGTCTGGAAGGTCGCCCGGCGGCCGCTCAGCAGCTCCTGGAACCGGCCGGTGACATGGGAGATCTCGTCGACATGGACGAACTGCTTGAACGACTTGTCGATCAGCTCGTCCCGCCCGTAGCCCAGCATGTTCTCCAGGGTGCGGTTGACGTCGATGATCCTACCGTCCACGGCCGCATATCCGATGCCGACCCCGGCATGTTCGAAGATCGAGCGGAAGCGCTGCTCGCTGTCGCGCAGCGCCTGCTCGGCCACCACCCGCTCCGAGATGTCGATGCTCGACCCGAACAGGCGGGTGACCCGCGATCCCGCCACTCCGCCGGTGATCGGCACCAGCCGGGTTTCCCAATGGCGGCGGCCGGTCGGCAGGTGGAGCACTTCCTGGAAGGTGGTCGGCAGCCGGCGCTTGACGCAGGTCCGGTAGTGGGCGAGCACGCTGGCTGCATCGTCCGGCGGCAGGACCTCCTCCGGGCTGCGGCCGACCACGTCGGCGGCGACCAGGCCGGTCTGTTCCTCATGGCGGCGGTTCAGCATCGCGTAACGGAAGCTGCCGTCCGGCAGGACGTCGACGATGAAGACGGCGGCCAGGAGGTGGTCGATGACCAGGCTGATCTGGCCGTCGCTCGGGCCGGTGTCCTCGGTGACCAGGATGTGCGAAGCCGGGGCGTCTCCGGACGGGCCGTCCGATGGACCGATCGGCCGGACGATCAGCGCAACCGGGCCGGCCGTCAGGTTGAGGATGATGGTCGCGACCTCGTTGCCGGCCAGTACCTCGGCCAGACGGGCGATATCCTCCGGACGGGCCAGCCGTCCGGCCAGTTCGCCCAGCGGCCGCCCGACGATCTCGTCGACGGTGGCGCCCAGCAGGTGCGTGAAGCGGCTGTTCACCGCGACGACCTGGGGTTCGGCCGGAGGCGCCGCCGGTCTTCTCAGGATCGCGTGACCGGTTCCTTCGGACGCCGGGTTGCGCGGATGCGCGATCAACGCTTCCAGACCATCGGCCATCACATCATACATGCCTGTACTTAAACCCATTGATCCGGCCCATTGATCCGGCTCGTGCCGTACTAGCTCCTGTCAGAAGTAACACAGTAAGCCGGATCATTGCCCCATTTTTAGTAAAAAATCTTTTCTCCTATCGTTTGTATTAAGATGGTAATGACTTCGCAGCTTTACACGTTGAAGCGGAAATGGAATATGTCGCCGTCTTGAACGACATACTCTTTGCCTTCCTGCCGCATCTTTCCCGCTTCTTTCGCAGCTTGCTCGCCGCCCAGTGTGACAAAGCTGTTATAATCGATTGTCTCGGCCCGGATGAAACCCCGTTCGAAGTCACTGTGGATCACCCCGGCGGCTTCGGGAGCCTTCGCGTTGCGCCGCACCGTCCAGGCCCGCGCCTCCTTGGGGCCCACCGTGAAGAAGGTGATCAGGTCGAGCAGGGCGTAACCGGCGCGAATCACCCGGTTCAAACCCGGCTCGTCCAGTCCCAGGGCTTCCAGGAATTCCGTCTTTTCCGCCGCGTCGGCGAGCTGGGCCACCTCCGACTCGATCGCCGCGGAAACGACGACGCTGGCCGCACCCTGCGCCTTCGCCATTTCGTCGACCTTGGCCGACAGGGCGTTGCCGGTGGCGGCCGAGGCTTCCTCGACGTTGCAGACATAGACGACCGGCTTGCCGGTCAGCAGCAGCAGGGACTTGAACAGCGGCTCCTCGTCCGCGGACACCTCGAGCGTCCGGGCAGCTTTGCCGGCCTGGAGGACCGCCAGGGCGCGCTCCATCATGTCGGCGGTCGCCTTGGCTTCCTTGTCGCCGCCCTTGGCCTTCTTCTGGGTGGCGGTCAGCCGGCGCTCCAACCCGTCCATGTCGGCCAGCATCAGTTCCGTCTCGACGGTCTCGGCATCGCGGATCGGGTCGATGCCGCCCTCGACATGGGTGATGTCGTCATCCTCGAAGCAGCGCAGCACATGGACGATGGCATCGACCTCGCGGATGTTGCCCAGGAACTGGTTGCCCAGCCCCTCGCCTTTGCTCGCCCCCCGGATCAGCCCGGCGATATCGACGAATTCGAGCTGGGTCGGGATGATCTTCGCCGACTTCCCGATCGCCGCGATCTTGTCCAGCCTCGGGTCGGGCACGCCGACGCGGCCGACGTTCGGCTCCTTGGTGCAGAAGGGGAAATTGGCTGCTTCGGCCGCCTGGGTGGCGGTCAGCGCGTTGAACAGTGTGGACTTGCCCACATTCGGCAGGCCGACGATGCCGCAGTTGAAACCCATGGGGATGCCGTCGCTTTCAAGAGATTTTCCGGGGGCCGTCGTCCGGCCCGTCTGCCAGCTTATATGCGGTACCGGGGACTAAAACGAAAGTCCCGTACGGCCCCGCGCGGCTCATGCTATGATAGCCCTATCGAAAAGGGGAGATCCGCCGACCATGTCCGATCCGCGCCAGGAACTGCTGCGCCAGATGGCCGCCCTGCGGAGCAGCCTAGACCCCAAGGTGATCGAACGCCTCAACCTCGCCAGCGAGGGCAAGGTACCCTACGACCGGGACACCGCCCAGAATGCGGTCCGGCAGTTCCTGGCGACCCGGCACGACGGCGGCAGGTTCCAGCGCAAGCTCGTGGACGCGCTCAGGAAAGGCGGCGGAAAGGACTGACGGGGCTCAGGCGGCCAGCGCCACGCGGCTGGCGAACTTCTCGGGCTGGCCGGCGACCATCAGCGGAAACTCCCGCGCGACGGTGTCGAGCAGCGGCTCCAGCCAAGCCTGCTCGGTCTTGCCGAAATCATGCAGGACATAGCCGTGGACCTGGTCCTTGTGGCCGGGATGGCCGATGCCGAGCCGGATGCGCCAATAGTCCTTGCCGATATGATCGTCGATCGAGCGCAGGCCGTTGTGGCCTCCGTGCCCGCCGCCCTGCTTCACCCTGACCTTGCCGGCGACCAGGTCGAGGTCGTCGTGGATCACGATCACCTGGGGCGGAGCAAGCTTGAAGAAGCGCATCGCCTCGCCGACGGACTGGCCGGAGAGGTTCATGAAAGTGTGCGGCTTCAGCGCGAGCACCTTCTCCGCATCGACCGATCCGTCGCAGCTCTGCCCCTGGAAGCGCTTGCGCCATGGGCCGAAGCCATGGCGGCGGACGATCCCGTCCACCGCCATGAAGCCGATATTGTGCCGGTTGCGGGCATATTCCGACCCTGGATTGCCCAGACCCACCAGCAGCAGCATTGGCTTACTCCTGCGCCTCCGGCTCCTCGCCGGCGGCTTCCGACTTCACCGCCGACGGGGCGGCGATGGTCGCGACCGTGAAGTCGCGGTCGGTGATGGTCGGCTTGACGCCGGCCGGCAGCGTGACTGCGCTGATGTGGATCGAGTCGCCCAGGTCGAAGCCGGTCAGGTCCACGGTGATGTGCTCCGGGATCTCCTCGGCGCCGCACTCGACCTCGATCGCATGGCGGACGATGTTCAGCATGCCGCCGCGCTTCAGGCCCGGCGACTTCTCCTGGTTGACGAACTCGACCGGAACTTCGACGGTGATCCTGGCTTCCCCGCTGACGCGCAGGAAGTCGACATGGATCGGCGTGTCGGTCACCGGGTCGAACTGCACGTCGCGCGGCAGCACGTGATAGGACGCGTCGCCGACCTTGACGTCGAACAGGTGCGTGAAGAAGCCCGGGGTGCGCAGGATGCGGTTGAACTTCAACCGGTCCAGCGAGATCATCACCGGTTTTTCCTTGTTGCCGTAGATCACGGCGGGGATCCGGCCTGCGCGGCGCGTCTGACGGGCAACCCCCTTGCCGGCCCGGTCGCGCGCCTCGGCGGCGAGAACTGTAGCTTCGGACATACTATACTACTCCATCGACAAGGCGGCCGCTCGGGGCCGCCTTTGGGTGAACGCCAGCCTCCAGGGGTGCTGGCGTACCGCGGCCGCCTTGCTCGGCGCCGACCGCAGGTCCCTGTACGGGGAGCCGTCCCCGGCTCCCGCGAATTCCTGAATGATCCGATCAGTTGAACAGGCTGGAAACCGACCGTTCCTCGCTGATCCGGGTGATCGCCTCCGCGATGAGCGGGGCTATGGTGAGCTGGCGCACGTTGCGCGACACGCGTACGGCCTCGGTCGCCTGGATGCTGTCGGTGGTCACCAGCATTTCCAGCGGCGACGAGGACACCCGGGCGACCGCGCCGCCCGACAGCACGCCGTGGGTGACATAGGCGCTGACCGACTTCGCGCCTTCCTTCATCAGGGCGGCGGCGGCGTTGCACAGGGTGCCGCCGCTGTCGACGATGTCGTCCACCAGGATGCAGCGCCGGCCCTCGACCTCGCCGATGATGTTCATCACCTCGGACACGCCGGCCCGCTCGCGGCGCTTGTCGATGATCGCCAGGTCGGCGTCGAGTCGCTTGGCGATGGCGCGGGCGCGCACCACGCCGCCGACGTCCGGCGACACGATGACGAGTTGCTCGCCGTGCTTGGTGGTCTCCTGGATGTGGCGGACGAAGACCGGCGCGCCCTCCAGGTTGTCCAACGGGATGTCGAAGAAGCCCTGGATCTGGCCGGCGTGCAGGTCCAGCGTCAGCACGCGGTTGGCGCCGGCCATGGTGATCAGGTTGGCCACAAGCTTGGCCGAGATCGGGGTCCGGGGACCCGTCTTGCGGTCCTGCCGGGCATAGCCGTAATAGGGCAGCACGGCCGTGATGCGGCGCGCGGAACCGCGGCGCAACGCATCGATGGTGACCAACAGCTCCATCAGGTTGTCGTTAGCAGGGTATGAAGTCGACTGGATGACGAACACGTCCTCGCCGCGGACGTTCTCCAGTATCTCGACGAACACTTCCATGTCCGAGAAACGACGAATGCTGGCCTTGGTCAACGGCACGTTGAGTGCGGCCGAGATCGCTTCGGCCAGCGGCCGGTTGCTGTTGCCGGCAATGACTTTCATACTTCGCAGCTCTCTTCTGGAAATAGTGCCGTTGACGCCGCCCCGACTGTCCGGAGCCGGTGCAACACGAAATCGGGCGGGACCATATCAGCCCGCCCCCGTCATGTAAATGTTCCATGACGGTCGTCGCGGCCCCCATGCACCCCGGACATGGGGTCGACGCGCCGTGTTCCTTGCCGGGTGGAAAGGAAGCGGAAAGCTGCGTCAGATGACGCAGCTCACCATCATTCCCAGCACGCAGAAAGCGATGAGCATGATCACGTAGGGCATCGGCGCGGGGCCTCAGGACTGCCGGACGATGACCGAGATGCCGCGGCCGTAGTCCGTCTCGCCGCGCAGGGTCGCCCGGCGATAGCTGAAGAAGCGGTCCTCCTCAGCGACCGTGTCGTTCGGGCAGCGCTGGAGCATCGCGATGCCGCTGCGGCCGAGCCGGCGCCCGACATAGCCGCCGACATCGAACATGAAGTGCCCGGCCCGGCGCGACGGCGCGAAGAAGTCGGCGTTGGCCGCGTCGTCCGCGAGGAACGGGGCAGGAAACTCCGGTCCCACCTCGTAGGAGCGCTGGGCGATGCAGGGGCCGATCGCCGCCACGATGCGGTCGGGACGGGCGCCGAGCGCCGCCATGGCGCCGACCGTCGCCTCGATCACGCCGGCCTTGGCGCCCTTCCATCCGGCATGAGCGGCCCCGATCACCCCGGCTTCGGCGTCGGCGAACAGGACCGGGACGCAGTCGGCGGTGAGGATGCCGAGAGCCACGCCCGGGGTCGCGGTGACCATGGCGTCGGCGCGGGGCGGCGTCTCGCCGGGCTGCCAGGGCCGTTCCACCGTCACCACGTCGGGGCTGTGGACCTGGTAGAGCGTGACCAGCCGGTCGGACTCCAGGTCGAAGGCCGCGGCGCAGCGCCGCCGGTTCTCCGCGACGTGGCGGGGGTCGTCGTTCGATCCGAGCCCGCAGTTCAGGGACGCGTATATGCCCGTGCTCACGCCTCCCCGCTTGGTGAAGAAGCCGTGCCGGATTGCCGGAATATCGTTCAGCGCGCCGAGTGTGATCACGTCAGGGTCCAATGCTCCATGTCGGGTCCTTTCCGCTCCGATGGCCTCCCGGCCGGTCAGAGTCCCGCGGCGCCGTCCTGCCGGGGATCGGTGAGGGCCAGGACCTTGAACAGTGTGCCCATCTCGGACCCGTCGATCAAGCGATGGACGGCCGAATCGATGTCCGCAGCCTGCGCCGGCGTCGCCCGCCGGCGCAGCTGGCCGGCTCGTTCCCGGATGCCCAGGGCCGTCAGGAACGCGCCCTGCGTCGTCGGACCCCAGGCCCGGGCGCCGCCCGACCGCGCCGCGTCGACCAGCATCCCGAAATCCACGTGGGCCGTCAGGTCGGCCGTTCCGGGTGACTCCAGCACCGGTACGAAGGCGTGGCGCCGCATCGCCTGGAGCGTCTCGCCCGCCGCGGAAACAGGATGGCCGTAATCGCAGATCAGGGCGGCTCCGCCCGATGCCGCCAGCCGGGCGCCCAGCTCGTGCGCGACGGCCATCGCAGCGGGGCACGCTTCGAACACGCTGCCCGGCGGCGCCTCCCGGACGGCGGCCGGTATCAACGCCTCGACGGGACCCGGCCGGCGGTCGAGCACGAAGCGGAAACCGCCGCCCGCGTCGTCGACGTCGACCATGCGCTCGGTCCAGCCATGCACGGTCTTGACGAACTGCCGGATCGGCAGGGCGTCGAAGAATTCGTTGGCGATCAACAGGAGCGGGCCGTCCGGCACCCCGGCCAGCGCGTCGTGCCAGAGGGGAGGACGGTCTTCCAGGACCGGGGCCAGCAGGTCGCGCTGCCGTTCGCGCAGGACCGGGCTGGTCTCGACCAGATGGACCCGGGCGGCGTCGCGGAACTTGGGCACCATCGCGGCGGCGCGCAGGGCGTCGCGCATCAGGGTGCCGCGCCCCGGTCCAAGCTCCACCAGGTTGACCCGGTCGGGCGCCCCCATCGCGGACCAGGTATGGGCGCACCACAGGCCGATCAGCTCCCCGAACATCTGGCTGATCTCCGGCGCCGTCACGAAGTCGCCCGCGGCGCCGAACCGGTCGGCGGTGATGTAGTAGCCGTGCTGCGGGTGCCCCAGGACGTCGCCCATGAAGGCCGCCACGGAAACCGGCCCCTCGACGGCGATGCGCCGCTTCAGGTGCCCTGTCAGGCCGCCGTCATCCATCCCGCGCATCCGCCCGGCCGGCCGTCCGTCGCCCTTCCGCCCGGACCCGGCGCCGGGCGTAAATCACCAGCGCGAGCCCGAACAGCACCATGGGAACGGACAGGATCTGGCCCATGGTTGCGTGGCCGCCCAGCAGGAAACCCAGCTGCGGGTCGGGTTCCCGGAAGTATTCGGCGAAAATCCGCGACAGGCCGTAGCCGATGAAGAAGATCCCGGCCAGCAGCCCGGGCCGCGCCCTGACCGAGGGACGCCGGGCCAGCACGGCCAGCACGGCGAACAGCACCAGCCCCTCCAGCGCTGCCTCGTAGAGCTGGCTGGGATGGCGGGGCAGGCCGCCCGCCCGTTCCCCCGGGAAGATCACCGCCCACGGCACGTCGGTCACGCGGCCCCACAGCTCGGCGTTCACGAAGTTGGCGATCCGCCCGAAGAACAGGCCGATCGGGGCGGCGCAGGCGATCATGTCGCCGAGCGCCAGCGGCGAGAAGCCGCGCCGGCGCGAGAACAGCAGGATCGCCGCCATCACCCCCAGGAGCCCGCCGTGGAACGACATGCCGCCGTGCCAGACCGCCAGCGCCTCCAGCGGATTGCTCAGGTAATATCCGGTATTGTAGAAGAGCACGTAGCCGATCCGGCCGCCCAGGATCACGCCGATCACCGCCCAGGTCAGGAAATCGTCGAAGTCGACCGCGGTCGGCGGCCGCTCGTCCTTGCGCGCCAAGTGTATGCAGTACCGCCACCCGGCGACGAAGCCGATCAGGTAGGCCAGGGCGTACCAGCGGATCGCGAGGGGACCGATCTGGATCGCGACCGGGTCGATGGCGGGGAACAGGATGGCAAGCATGGCGCGGTTCGACTTCGGTGTGGCGGCGGCCCCGGGAAAATACCTCCCGCGGGACTGGCCAGGGGACGGGGTAACCCGCCGGGGCTGGCGCCCTTATAAGCTCCCTTGCCGCGCCGCCGCAAGGCACCCCTGCCGCACCGGCTGCGTCTCCCCGGCCGATGCGGCGTTGATTCGGCCCCGGCCCATCCCCATAATATTGTCTCTTTGAAGGATACGGATCCATGCAGGTCGATAACAAGCTTCTCGACGATCTGGCCCGGGTGGCGGGCGGCGCGGTCGGCGCGCTGACCGGCTTGCGCGGTGAGGTCGAGGCACAGGTGCGCCAGCAGTTCGAACGCATCCTCAGCCGGATGGACGTGGTCAGCCGGGAGGAGTTCGAGGCCGCCCGCGAAATGGCGGTGAAAGCCCGTTCCGAGCAGGAAGAGCTGTCGGACCGGGTGACCTCGCTGGAGGCGCTCGTCGCGACCCTTCTGGCCGAACGCGAGCTGGTCCACGAGACGCCCGGCCCGAAACGCCCGGCCGGCGGCCACGCCGCCAAGCCCGCCGGGGACCAGGCGGGGGACGCCGCGTCCGGTCCCGCGTCCGGCGGCGCCTGACCGCCTTTGGCCCGGCTGCCGATACGTCCGCGATCCGCTGGATCGCGGGCGGCGTTCCGGGTCGTGTGCAAATTTATGGAATTCTGTTGCGGGCGCGGGGCCGTTCTGTCACGGTCCTCGGGGTAGTGGCCCCATGACCACCTTGATACGGCATCTCGGGGCATAGCACGTCAGACGGTACATGCCGGCTGGGTCCTCGGGATTGGGCCGTTTCCGGTGGCGACCGGGGCGAACGCCGTTCACCGCGCGATTAGGGAGTCGCAGGCATGTCGGCAGTTGCCGTCGAAGAAACCCCCACGTCAACGCTCAATCCCCTGGACATCGTCGAGGAGATCGTCGTGGCCAACGAGTGGCCGTTCGACCGTTCCAACGATGATGAGCTGATCGTCGAGATCGCCGCGCGCTGGTGCGATTACCGCCTCTATTTCGTCTGGCAGGGCGAGGTGAGCGCGATGCAGTTCTCCTGCCAGTTCGACATGAAGGCGCCCAAGTCCCGGCGGCAGGAGCTGAACGAGTTGCTGTCCGAGGTCAATGCCAAGATGTGGCTGGGCCATTTCGACATCTGCCCGGACGAGCACACCCCCATGTTCCGCCACACGACGCTGCTGCGCGGAGCGCCTCGGGCGAGCATCGAGCAGATGGAGGATCTGGTCGAGATCGCTCTGATGGAGTGCGAGCGCTTCTATCCCGCCTTCCAGTTCGTCATCTCCGGCGGCAAGTCGGCGTCGGAAGCCGTGACCGCGGCCATCCTGGACACCGTGGGGGAGGCCTGAGCGATGGGTTGCTCGCTGCTTCTGGTCGGATGCGGCAAGATGGGCGGCGCCATGCTCGACGGCTGGTTCGCCGCGCGGACGGTCGACGACGTGGTCGTGGTCGAGCCGCAAGGCGCCTTCGGTGCCGATTCCGCGTTGGGCGAGCACCGGATCGTGCGCTGCGCCGGCCCGTCGCGGATCCCGCCGGGCTTCGATCCCGACGTGGTGGTCTTCGCCGTCAAGCCGCAGGTGATGGACGAGGTGGTGCCCGGTTACGCATCCTTCGCCCGTCCGGGCACGGTGTTCCTGTCGATCGCCGCGGGCAGGACCATCGGCTACTTCGCCGAGCGCCTCGGCGCGGAAGCGGCCATCGTCCGGGCCATGCCGAACACCCCGGCCGCGGTCGGCCGGGGCATGACCGTCGCCGTTCCCAATGCCATGGTCACCGAGCAGCAGCGCCGGCTGTGCGACACGCTGCTGGGGGCGGTCGGCCAGGTCGCCTGGGTCGCGGACGAGGGGATGCTGGACGCCGTCACCGCGGTATCGGGCGGCGGGCCGGCTTATGTCTTCCTGCTGATCGAGGCACTGGCCAAAGCCGGCGTGGCCGCCGGGCTTCCGGAGGATCTGGCGATGCGGATCGCCCGGGCGACGGTCGCCGGCAGCGGCGAGCTTGCGGTGCGGTCGGCCGAGCCGGCGTCCGAGCTGCGCCGGAACGTCACCAGTCCCAACGGAACCACCCAGGCGGCGCTTGAGGTGCTGATGGCGGAGGACGGGATCCAGCCGCTGTTCGACCGCGCCATCGCCGCCGCCACCGCCCGGTCGCGCCAGCTCGCGGGCTAACTCTCCGGATCGGGCAGGCCGGTCAGCCGCCCGGCATGCCGTGCACGGCGACCAGCGGCTGCAGCATCTCGCGCAGGCGGAGCAGCGCGCGTTTCTCCAGCTGCCGCACCCGGTCCTTGGAGATCCCCAGTTCCCGCCCGATCGCCTCGAAGGTCGGCGCCGCGTCGCTCATGTGACGGTGTCGGATGATCGCCGCCTCGCGCGCCGGCAGCATGGCCAGCGCCCGGTCGATCAGGCCGCTCCAGGCCCTGCCCATGCTGCTTTGCTCGACCAGTTCCTCCGCGTTGGGCTGGTCGGCGGGCAGCCGGTCGAGCAGGGTCTCGGCCTCCTCGGCGTCGCCGGCCGGCAGGTCGAGCGACTGGTCGAGCCGCGCGATCCTGTGGGCGAGACCCGAGACTTCGGCGCGGGGCATGTCGAATCGCGTCGCCAGCACGGCCAGCGCCTCGTCGTCGAGCCCGTCGGACGAGGTCTTCCGCTCGGCGGCGACCTTCTTGAGGGCGAAGAACAGGGCCTTGTGCGCGGCGGTCTTGCCGACCCGCACCAGCGACCACGACCGGACCACGTAATCCTGGATCGAGGCCCGGATCCACCACATGGCGTAGGTGCCGAGCCGCGCCCCGCCGTCGGGGTTGAACTTGCGCACGGCCTGGATCAGGCCGAGCGTGCCCTCCTGGATCAGGTCGTTCACCGGCAGGCCGAACCGCCCGTAGCTGCGGGCGATCCGGATCACGACGCGCAGGTGGCTCGCGACCAGACGCTCGGCCGCGACCTGGTCGCCGGCCGCCGAGCGCAGAGCGAGGTCGCGCTCCTCATCCGGGGTCAGATAGGGAAGCCGGTGAGCCAGTGTCATGAGGCAGCCGGAGGCCCAGCCGAACGAAGCAGTCATGGTTTTCATGCCCGAAGCAGGTTTCGCGCCCGACGGGGGAGGCGCGGCAGCATCGCATGCCCTTGCACACAGTCAACTCCTCATCGCGCCGATCGTCACCGCCGGGCGGGGCAAATCGGGATGGTCTTCCGGCATATTCGACGCGGGGCCGGCCCGGGGGCTTTGGCATCCGCGCCGGCGGCCCAATCTTAATGCCATGGCAAACGAACTGCACGGGAATCACTGGAACCATGGCCAAGAAGGCTGATCTGTCACGCCAAATCATCGATGCCGCCATGAAGCAGGCCGCGGACAAGGGATGGCGGGCCACGACCATGGCCGACATCGCCGCCGAAGCGAAGCTGTCGCTGGCCGACATATACCGGATCTTTCCGGGCAAACCCGACATCCTGCGCGGGTTCACCCGCCAGATCGACGAAGCCGTGCTGTCCGGGAGCGGGCAGGGGGACGACGGGGAATCCCCGCGCGACCGGCTGTTCGACGTGATGATGCGCCGCTTTGACGCACTAACCCCCTACCGGGCTGCGGTGGAGAGCATTTCCCGCGACCTGCGCTCCGATCCGATCGCCGCGGCGTGGCACGCCTGCGCCCTGCGGCGCTCGCTCGCCTGGATGCTGGAAGCCGCCGGGATCTCGGCGGACGGTCTCCCCGGCGTGCTCCGGGTCAAGGGGCTGGGGGCGATCTACCTGGCGGTCATGAGGGTTTGGCTGACCGACGACAGCGCCGACCTGTCGCGCACCATGGCGGCGCTCGACGCCAGGCTGCGCCAGGCGGAGCAGTTCTCCCGCACCCTGCGCTCCCGCGGGGGCCGCGGCGGCGCCTCCCGGCCGGACGGCTCCCCGGACCAACCCGGCGTAACGGTCTGAGGGCCGCTGTTGTTGCGCTGCACAAAAGAAGTTGACGCAGAATTGCGCAATCTGCATGATGCGGCATCAAACCTGTTGCGGCGCAGCAACGATGAATGCTTTCAAGGGGATGGCACATGGCAAAGACTAACCCGTTCTTCGACGTCGACGTTTCCAAGTTCACCGACGTTTCGAAGCTGATGTCCGAATTCAAGCTTCCCGGTGTCGACGTCGAGTCCGCGCTCGCCGCGCAGCAGAAGAACATCCAGGCCCTGACCGCCGCCAACCAGCTCGCGTTCGAAGGCTTCCAGGCCGTTGCCCGCCGGCAGTCCGAGATCCTGCGCCAGACCATCGAGCAGACCACCTCCATCGTGTCCGAGCTGCTCGCCGCCGGCTCGCCGGAGGAGAAGGTCGCCAAGCAGGCCGACCTCGTGAAGGTCGCCTTCGAGAAGGCCCTGGCCAACACCCGCGAGCTGGCCGAACTGGTCACCAAGTCCAACTCCGAGGCCGCCGACGTGATCAACAAGCGCGTCAGCGAGAGCCTGGAAGAGCTGAAGTCGGCCGTCGCCAAGGCCAAGGCGGCGAAGTAAGCACGATCGAGGCAGGGTCCGGCGGTCGCCGGGCTTGGTCCGCCAGGGTGGGGCCGCAGCCGGGAAACCGGCGGCGGCCTTGTCATTTGCGCGCCCGGCCGCTAGCCTCCGCAACCTTGAAATAAAGAGGGGGGAGGGACTGCGCATGACCGGCAAGGGCGGAACGACGGCCACCATGAACATCGGCTTCGAGGATTTCCTCAAGGTCGACATCCGCGTCGGGACGATCACCGCCGTGGAGCCTTATCCCGAGGCGCGCCGCCCGGCCTACAAGCTCCAGGTGGATTTCGGCCCGGAGATCGGGGTGCGTCGCACCTCCGCCCAGATCACCCGGCATTATACGCCGGAAACGCTGGTCGGCCGCCAGGTTGCCGGGGTCGTCAATTTCCCGCCGAAGCAGATCGGCAAGTTCATGTCCGAAGTCCTGGTATTGGGCTTCCCCGACGAGAACGGGGAGGTCGTGCTCGTCACGCCGGAGCGCAAGGTTCCGGACGGCGGACGGCTGTATTGACGGTGCGCCGATCCAAAATCGAGCCGATTCCCCGGCTTCCGCCGACAGATGTCGTCTGCAGGAAAATCCCGCGCCTTCACCTGATGTAAAGCGGAAATGACTTACTGAGTACTGAAGATGCCGGTGCATCATGCTCGTCATCACTTCAGTTTTGCGGTAATTCATGGCAAATCCAAAAAGCCTCTCCACTCTACTGTCCGTCAGCATCGCCGTCCTGTGCATCGCGCCGGTCGCGGGGGTCAGCCTGCTCGCCAACGGGACGATCGGCACCCGGCTGCGCGACCAGGCGGGCGCCGGTGCGCTGGACCTCAGCGCCCAGATCGCCGACAAGCTGGATCGCAGCATGTTCGAGCGCTGGCAGGACATCCGGATGATCGGCGGGATCCAGGAAACCCTGGAAACCGATTCCGACTCCGACCGGCTGAGGGTCAAGCTCGACATCCTTCAGCGCAGTTCCCCGGAATACGCCTGGATCGGTCTCGCGAGCCCGGAAGGCAAGGTCCTCGTCAGCACCAGGGGCCTGCTGGAAGGCGCCGACGTGTCGGGCAGGCCGTGGTTCCGGGCCGGCAGCCGCGACATGTTCGCCGGCGACGTGCACGAGGCGGTGCTCCTTGCCAAGAAACTGCCGCCGAACGCCGATGGCGACCCTCTGCGCTTCGTAGACGTCGCCATGCCGCTGAAGCGTCCCGACGGCGTCCCGCTCGGTGTCCTGGGGGCCCATCTCAGCTGGTCCTGGGGGAGGAGATCACCGCCTCGGTCCTCGGGATCCGGGGTGACCGGAGCGAAAGCGTCGAAGCGCTCATCGTCAGCCGCGAGGGCGACGTGCTCCTGGGGCCGGACGACATGATCGGCAGGAAGCTGGACCTGCTCAGCCTGGGCGCCGCGCGCCAGGGCGGCACGCGATACGGCTTCGAGACTTGGCCCGACGGCCGCGACTACCTGACCGCCACGACCCTGACGGTGGGGCATCGCGATTATCCCGGACTCGGCTGGTCCGTGGTCGTGCGCCAGGAGGCCGACACGGTCCTGGCCCCGATCCGGCTGTTCCAGTGGACGCTGGCGCTGCTGGCCCTGGGCGCCGCCCTGGCCGCGGCGTTCGCGGGATCGATGCTGGCGAAGCGGATCACCCGGCCGCTGCTGGAGATCGCGGACGCGGCCGACCGCATCCGCGAGTACGACCACGACGCCCGCATCCCCTATGCCCGCTCCTATGCCGAGGTCTTCCGGCTCTCCAGCGCGCTGGTCGACCTGGACGCCAGGCTGCGTCGGCGCGTGGCCAACCGGCCCAAGGCTCCCGCCGCCTGAGGCCGCTCCTCCTCGACCTGCCGGCGGCCTACTGGGCCGCGCGGCGGCCGAGCCCGGCCAGCAGGCCCCGCCAGTTCACCCGCGAAACGTTGAGCTGGTAGCCGTCCGAGTAGATCTTCCGGATCATCCTGTCGCGGGTCTCGGCATCGTGGAGGAACTTCACCACGAAGGCGCCGTCGCGCTCGTTGACGACCGTCACCGGCACCATGCCGACATCGGCCATATGGAGCAGGAAGCCGTCGCCGACGGCGGCCGGAGCGGTCCCTTGGATGCGGGCTCCGCCGAGCGAGATGTCGATCAGGCGCGCCGGGATCAGGTCGCCGGACAGCTCCATCTCCACCTCCTCGTCGGTCGGGTAGCGTTCGTCGCCGCGCAGCCGGGGCAGTTCGATGCACACCATCATCGCCAGCAGCAGGACAATCAGGTTGTAGAAGCTCCAGAACAGGATCACGAGCTTGCCGTCCCCGGCGCCGCCGTCCGGGGCATAGTCGGACAGCATGGCGTAGACCATGCCGCCGACTGTCATCAGCGACAGCGCGCCGAACCGCCGCATCATGGCCCACTGAACGACCCGCCTGCTGCGCTCGCCGCCCTTGGCGGTGACCTTGAACTTCTGTCCCTTGGGTCGCAGCAGGCCCGTGAATACCGCCCGGTTGATCTCGAACATGGTCAGCACCTGGCTGACATCGTTCATGATCGGGACGATCTTGCCCCCGGTGGTCCAGTTCAGCGCGATCATGACGGCGACGAAATAGGGGACGAAGTATGTCACCACGTCGGGAAACGACGCGTTCACCGCGCTGATGCCGAACCACCAGTAGAGCGCCGGGATCACCAGGCAGGCCAGCCGGAAACAGAAGGTCGAACTCCAGTAGAGCAGGGCGTCCAGCAGGCCGAGACGGTCCATCCAGTCCAGCCGGTTGCGCCGGAACGGGCTGAGCGGCCCGCGGACGATCTGCATCAGCCCCAGGCACCAGCGTCCCCGCTGGGTCACGTACTCCTTCATCCCCTCGGGGGCCAGGCCGTCGCTCAACCGCTCGTTCAGGTAGACGGTGCGCAGCCCGTGCTGCTTCAGGCGCAGGGTGACCAGGAAGTCCTCGGTCACGCTGTCGGTCGGAAAGCCGCCGATCGCCCTCAGCCCGTCCCAGCGCATCATCGAGGAGGTGCCGCAGCAGAAAGCGATGCCCCAGGCGTCGCGGCAGGCCATCAGATGGTCGAAGAAGAAGCGCTGCTCGTCGGGATAGGCCCGGCCGATCCGCAGGTTCGACTGGATCGGGTCGGGATTGAAGAAGTGCTGCGGCGTCTGGACCAGCCCGACCGAGGGGTCGTGGAACAGGGCCAGCGTGCGGCTGACGAAGTCGTCGTGGGCAACGAAATCGGCGTCGAGCACGACGATGAACTCCGGCTCCGGCTCCAGGGTGGCCAGGTGCGCCAGGCCGTTGTTGATGTTGCCGGCCTTGGCGTGGCTGTTGTCGGGCCGGGTCAGGTAGCCGACGCCGCGGGCGGCGCACAGGTCGCGCAGCCAGTCCCGCCGGCCGTCGTCCAGCACCCAGACGCGGAGCTTCGGATGGTCGATGCCCAGCGCGCCGGCGATGGTCCGCGACAGGATCGCCTCTTCCTCGTTGTAGGTGGTGATCAGGACGTCCACCTGCGGCGGCCGGTCGGCCGGCCACCACCGCGCGTTCGCCGTCGCCTCACCCCGCCGGTCGCGGGTCCTGACCAGGATCAAGGAGGAGAGCGTGGAGCCCAGCATCACCAGCATCTCCAGCGCCATGAAGACGGCGCCGCAGACGAAATCGGCGTCGAGCGCAGGCGGCGGCAGCGTCTGGGTCAGCCGCCAGGCGATGTAGCGCCAGCCCGTGCCGACCGACACCGTGAACAGCAGGACGCGCACCCTCGTGTCGGAGGTCGAGCAGAACGGCAGGATCGACAGGGCCAGCCCCGCGATCACCAGCGACGGCGCCAGGCCCGCCTCCAGGGCGGAGAAGACCATCGGCCTACAGGCCCAGCCAGGCGCGCAGCCGTCCGGTCCCGTCGCCGAAACCGGAGAACGAGATCTTGCCGGTCCGGCCGACCGCGCAGTTCGCCTCCGGGTCGTTCAGCACGCCGGGCACCGACAGCGCCACGTCGTAGCGCTGGAGATGATCCGGTCCCGGGCTGATCGCCAAGTTGTTGTAGACCGTCGCGGCGCCGGACCCGGCGAGCCGGAGAACCACCGCGTCGTAGCTCCGGCGGGTGCCGGCCAGCCGGAACCGGGCCGGATCGCCGACCCGCAGGCGGTTGTAGTCGCGCTCGCCGACCGACGCGGTGACCACCGTGGTCGAGCAGTCCAGCAGGCGCAGGATGTCCTGGCCCTTCCGGGCATATTCGCCGGCACCCAGCGCCGCCTCCCAGACCCGGCCGTCCACGGGAGAGTTCAGGAACGCCTCGCGCATCCGGCCGACCCGCTGGCGCTCCACGGCGATGTGGTCGCGCACCTTGGCCAGCCGGCCGGTGCGTTCCTCCAGGCCGGCGCGCAACTCGGCGGCCAGCAGGTCCAGCTCCATCGTCCGCTGGCTCGAATAGGGCGTGTCGTTGTAGCTGTCGCCCAGGAAGGTCCCTTTGGACGCCGCCGCGTACTGGATCCTCAGCGTCTCGACCCGGGCGGCGGCGGCCTTCGCGGCGAGGGCCGCGACGCTGTGGCCGGCGCTCGCCTTGTCCAGCATGGCCGCGGACTGGATGCCCTTGGCCTTCAGCTCCTCGGCCCGGACCAGGGTGGCTTCGGATTCCTGGGTGGTCGCCCTGGCGCCGGCCAGCATGGCCTCCGCCTCGTCGATCTGGGCGCGCAGCTGGCGGAGCCGGCCCTCCTGGTAGGACAGGGTGCGTCCGGCAAGTTCCGTCCTGCTTTGCTTCAGGTCGGAGAGCCTGGCCCGGAGCAAAGCGGTTTCCGCGGCCAGCGCGTCGGCGGAGCGCTCCAGGTCCTGGACCCGCGCATCGTCGGCACGCTCGTCGGTGACGCTGCCCAAGACCTCGCGGGCCTGGACGCGTTGGCCGATCGTCAGAGGCTTCAGTTCCAGGTATCCGTCGATCGGAGACCTGACCATGGCGACCCGAGCATTGATCACGGCATCACTGCTCACGATCGAGAAACCTTCACCGATCAGGATATACATACCCAAACCGGATATTACTGCTCCGGCTATCAGCTTAGCCGATTTGTTGGGCACCTTTATCTTCCCATCTCAGATACTACCAGATGATGGAAGTATTATTAGAGGATGGTTGATAATCGGTAAGCGTACCGGGATATGCAGGCCGGCGGCCCCGCGCCGGGGGCCGGGTCAGACCGGCAGCCGCACCACCGCGCGCAGGCCGCCGCGCGGGCTTTCCGCCAGCGTGATGTCGCCGCCGTGGCTTCGGATCACGTCGCGGGCGATGGTCAGGCCGAGGCCGACGCCTCCGGTCGACCGGTTCCGCGATTCCTCCAGCCGGAAGAAGGGGCGGAACACGTCCTCGTGGGAGCCGGCCGGGATGCCGGGACCGTCGTCGTCCACGGTGATCTCGATCGCGTCGTCGCGCCGGCCGGCCTGGACCCAGACATGGTCGGCATAGCGCCGCGCGTTCCCGATCAGGTTGGCGAGGCAGCGCTTGACCGAGTTCGGGCGGAGCGGCAGGCTCATCTCGCCTTCCAGGTGGACGTCCACGACGGCCCCGTCGCGCCGCGCCGTGCCGACCGCCTCGTTGATCAGGCGGTTCAGGTCGGTCGGCACCGGCGTCTCGGCGCCCTCGCCGCGGGCGAAGGCCAGGTAACCCTCGATCATCTGCTCCATCTCGATCACGTCGGTCTTCAGGTCGTCCACGTCGGGCCCGTCGCCGAACAGCTCGAGCTGAAGCTTCATGCGGGTCAGCGGCGTGCGCAGGTCGTGGGAGACGCCGGCCAGCATCTCGGTCCGCTGGCTGATCTGACGCTGGATCCGTTCGCGCATCACCAGGAAGGCGGCGGCGGCCTGCCGGACCTCCGTGGCGCCCTCCAGCTTGAACCGGGTCACGTCCCGGCCCTTGCCGAAGGCGTCCGCCGCCGCGGCCAGCCGGCGGATCGGCCGGATCTGGTTGCGCATGAAGATGATCGCGATCGCGAACAGCACCATGGCGGCGCCGACCATCCAGAGCAGGAAGATATAGGTCGTCGAGCTGAACAGGCGGCGTTCGGGCGCCATCACCGACAGCACGCCGTCGGCCATCTGCACCCGGATCTCGACCCAGTTGCTGGCGATCCGGGTATCGACCGTGAAGGGCTTCCGCACCCGTTCGTCCAGCGCCATGCCCAGCGTGCGCTCCAGCAGGCTGCTCAGCTCCTGCCGGCGGTTCGGGATGACGGCTTCCGGCTCGAAGGTGATGATCAGGTCCATGGTGCGCGCCGCCATGGCCAGCGTGTCCGTGCGGTCGGCGATCGAGACATCGCGTTCCAGCTGCTCGATCACCATGCCGATCTCGCCGGCCACCGCGAAGGCCAGCCGGTTGGTCATGGTCTCCCAGTGCCGGTCGTAGAAGATCCAGGTGGCGACCACCTGGAGCAGGATGACCGGCGTGACGATGATCAGCAGCGACCGCCCGAACAGCGTCTGGGGCAGCATCCGCTTGATCAGCCCGCGCGGTCCGCGCCGGTCCGGACCGTAGCTGCGCGCGGTCAGCTCATGTATCGCCGTCATGGCCCTGCCTCGTCATTCCGGGAAACGGACCCGGCCGATGAATTCATTCCGATCTCAGAACATAACCCTCGCCGCGCACGGTGTGGAGATAGCGCGGCAGCCTGGGATCGTCCTCCAGCTTGCTGCGCAGGCGGCTGACCTGGACGTCCACGGTGCGGGCGTTGCCGACGATACCGGCGCGGTCCGCCAGTTCCTCGCGGGTCAGGATGGCTCCGGGCTGGCTTGCCAGGACCCTCAGCAGGGCCGCCTCGGCGCTGGTCAGGCGCACCGTCTCGTCACCGGCGCGCAGCTCCTCCCGGTCGGGGACGAAGGTCCATTTGCCGATCCGCAGGTCGGCCATCGGCTCGACCGGGCGCGGCACCCGGCGCAGGATCGAGGTGATGCGCAGGACCAGCTCGCGCGGCTCGAAGGGTTTGCTCATGTAGTCGTCGGCGCCCGCTTCCAGCCCGGCGATGCGGTCGTCCAGCTCGCCCCGCGCGGTCAGCAGCAGGATCGGCACCTGGCTTTCGCGCCGCAGGCTCTCGGTCAGATCCAGGCCGCTTTCCCCCGGCATCATCACGTCCAGCACGATCAGGTCGAAGGCGAGGCTGCCGAGCTTGGCCCGGGCGTCGGCCGCGTGCTGCGCGGTGGTCACCATGAAACCGTTCTTCACCAGGTACTTGCGCAGCACCTCCCGCAGCCTCAGGTCGTCGTCGACCACCAGGATGTGGGGCATCTCCTCGGTCATGGCGGCATCCTGTCAGCGTTTCGTCAGCGTTTCGGGGGCGGGCGGTCCATCCTGGCGGTGAATTTCGGGCGGTCCTCGTCGTCGATGATCCCCAGCATGACCTCGCGGAAGCCTTCCACCGCGACGGCGCCGGCCTTGCGGTAGGCCTTCGCGATCCGCTGGCGCTGGCTCTCGGACAGCTGGCGCTCCAGCTCGACGCCCTTCTCGGTCAGCTCCAGCAGCCGCTGGCGCCGGTCGCGCACGCCCGGCCGCTGGGTCACGAAGCCCAGGCGGACCAGCTCGCTCAGGACGCGCGACAGGCTCTGCTTCGTTATGCGCAGAATCGATAGCAGCTCTGTAACGGTTATCGCCGGGTTCCGGCCGATGAAGTAGATGACCCGGTGGTGGGCTCGCCCGAGGCCGATTTTGCCAAGGATTGCATCGGGTTCGGCGGTGAAGTCGCGATAGGCGTAGAACAGCAGCTCCATGCCCTGGCGCAATTCCTCCTCGCGCAGGAAGAGGGGGTTCACCCCGGTTTTTACGTCAGCCATGTTGACACAAGTGCAATCCGAATGTTACGTGTTACCCGCCATACCGAGACATAATCTAACAATGAAAGTGGTTTGTGATGTCCATGCTTCCCTTCGATGACCGCGAGGGCCAGATCTGGTTCGATGGCGAACTGATCCCGTGGCGCGACGCCAAGGTCCATGTTCTGACCCACGGCCTGCACTATGCAAGCTGTGTATTCGAAGGTGAGCGGGTTTACAACGGTTCCGTCTTCAAGCTGACGGAACATTCCGAGCGGCTTGCCAAGTCCGCCGAAGTGCTGGGCTTTTCGCTGCCCTACAGCGTCGGGGAGATCGACGCGGCGACCAACCTGGTGGTCAAGGCGCAGGGCTACACCGACGCTTATGTCCGGCCGGTGGCGTGGCGCGGCAGCGAGATGATGGGCGTCTCCGCCCAGCAGAACACCATCCATGTGGCGATCGCCTGCTGGGAGTGGCCGAGCTACTTCTCGCCGGAGGCGCGCATGGCCGGCATCAAGCTGCAGACCAGCAAGTGGGCGCGGCCGGCTCCCAACACGGCGCCGACCAACAGCAAGGCGGCCGGCCTTTACATGATCTGCACCATGAGCAAGCACGCCGCCGAGAACGAGGGTTTCCACGACGCGCTGATGCTGGATTACCGCGGGCGCGTGGCCGAGGCGACCGGTGCCAACTTCTTCATGGCGGTGGACGGCAAGCTGCACACCCCCGTGCCCGACTGCTTCCTGGACGGCATCACCCGCCGCACCGTGATCGACCTCGCCAAGCGGCGCGGCATCGAGGTGATCGAGCGGGCGATCATGCCGGACGAGCTGAAGACGGCCGACGAGATCTTCCTGACCGGCACCGCCGCCGAGGTGACCCCGGTCGGCCAGATCGACGACCTGAAGTTCACGCCCGGCCAGATGTGCCAGACGCTGATGACCGACTACGACACCCTCGTGCGCGGCGCCACCGCGGCGGCGGCGGCGGAGTAGCCTGTCCGGTCCGGTCCAGGCGTGTTTCGGGGCGGCGGAAGTTTCGGCTTCCGCCGCCCTTTTGCTTGTGCTCCGGCCGCGCTTCCCTTTGAACCGCCCCGGATCGGCCGATGTAGTGCCGCGCATCAATTCTTTCCCCGGGTGTGACGTGTGCGGGCGAACATTGCGAAAGCGACAGATTGCGAAAATTACGTAGACTTAAAAGTTTTGTCATCCCCTCTGCGACATCTTGTTCAGACATAATCCCGAACTTCCGACTATTGTAGTGTCGGAGCGGGGCTTCCGGTTCGCGGATCGGACGGCCGATGTCTTCGGATATGCAACCAGTGAAAATCGGCTTCGGTGGTCAAGGAGGGTTCGTGATGGGAGGGCGTGAGGAGCAGGGCTTGGAGCCGGGCAGGAGCAGGTTCTCGCTCAAGAGCATCAACCAGAAGGTCATCCTGTCGGTCGCGCTGCTGCTGATCGGCGGGCTGGGCGGGCTCGTCGCCTACCAGAGCTACACGTCGCGAGTCCTGGCACTCAGCACTTTCGACGACAGCAACGCCATCCTCACCGCGACTCTGGGCGACAACATGTCCAGCGCGGTGAAATATGCGCGGACCGAGGCGCTCGCCAACTCCTACAAGGAGATCGCGCAGAACACGCGCGCCGGACTGGACGGGGTGATGGTCCACGCCGCCGACGGCAAGCTCCTCAACGAGTTCGCGCAGCCCGGCTTCGACAAGACCCTGCTCCAGGCTTTCATCGAGTCCAACAAGCTGCCGGCGGACAGCAACATCGTCACGGCTGCGACCGACGACCACACCTACATGATCATCCCCGTGGCGTTCGGAGCCCAGCGCGAGCGGATCGGCACGCTGGCGGTGGCCTGGAGCCGAGCCGCCGTGATGAAGGCGATCGCCGACGACACCATGGCATCGGCGCTGATCTCCATCGGGATCGTGGCGCTGCTCGTCACCGCGCTATACCTCCTGCTCCGCCTGGTGGTCATACGCCCGACCGGCGTCATCTCCGAAGCCATGGCGAAGATCACGCGGGGCGACCTGAACTTCGAACTGGACCTGGTCCGGCGCGGCGACGAGATCGGCACCATGGCGCGTGCGGTCGGCGTCTTCCGCGAGAATGCCATCAAGGTTCTCGACTTCGCCCGCGAGCAGGACCGCCTGAAGTCGGAAGCCGAGCAGAAGCGGGTCGAGATGGTCGGCAACATGGCCAACGACTTCGACCGCAAGATGGCTTCCGTGCTCGACACGGTGTCGCGGTCGGCCGACGAGATGGCTTCCTTCGCCCGCGCCATGTCGGAGAAGATGAACGAGGCCGAGCGCGGCACCGCGGAGATCACCCGTGCCACTGACAACACCATCTCCAACGTCGGCAACATCGCCGCGGCGACGGAGGAGCTGTCCGCCACCACCAGCGAGATCGCCCAGCGGATCAACGAGAGCGTCGACGTCGCCCGCAAGACCGCCAGCGCCGCCGACCAGACGAGCCGGACCATCGCCGACCTGGCCGCCCAGGCGCTCAAGATCGGCGACATCGTTCAACTCATCAACGACATCGCGGGCAAGACGAACCTGCTGGCGCTGAACGCCACGATCGAGGCGGCGCGCGCTGGCGAAGCCGGCCGGGGTTTCGCCGTCGTCGCGTCGGAGGTCAAGGCCCTGGCCAGCCAGACCGCCCAGGCGACCGACGAGATCACCCACCAGATCATGGGGGTCCAGCAGGTCACCAACCGCGCGGTGGAGGAGATCCGCACGATCTCGGCCGTCGCCGACGGCGCGCGGGAGATCGCCTCCGGGATCGCCGCCGCCGTGGAGGAGCAGAACATTACCACCCAGGACATCTCGCAGGCGGCCGCCCACGCCGCCAACGGCACGCAGGCGGTCGCCAGCAACATCAACGTGGTGACTCTGGGGGTGGTCGACGCCAGCCAGACGACCCGCCAGCTGCTGGAGGCCAGCCAGGAGGTGACGAAGCAATTCGATTACCTGCGGGCCCAGGTCAAGCAGTTCCTCAACGACATGCGGGCAGCTTAAGCCGGCACCCGCCTCATCCGACGACGCGGTGCAGGGCGCTGGACAGGGATTGCTTGATCACCCGCTGCGCCCGGTTGGACCAGCGCTGCTCATAGGCCCGCTGGCGCTCCAGCCGGGCGGTCGGCTTGTCGACGTTCCAGGGATAGTCGACGGGCACCACCGGCTCGGCCTTTTGCACCGCGAACAGGAGCGAATAGACCTTCCGCGGCTGGCTGGACCGGTTCGGCCCGGCATAGTGCAGCGTGCGGCTGTGGTGGATCGAAACCGACCCTTGCGCAGCGGGACGGTGATGGCCTTGTCCAGATCGACGCCAACCGCCTCCAGTCCCTCGATCCGCTTGTCGTCCCGGTAGTTCCGGTGCGTCAGCATCGGCCCCTTGTGGCTCTCCGGAACGAAGGTCAGGCAGCCGTTCTCCTCGTCCACGTCCTGCAGGGGCAGCCAGATCGTGATGTTCTCCACATGGCTGCCGGCCCGGTGGAACGCCTGGTCCTGGTGCCAGGGGGTGGCTGATTCAGGGTGCGGCGGCTTGCTGATGGCGTGGTCGAACGAGAACCGCGCGTCCGCACCGAGCAGCGTCCTGGCTACCGCCTCGGCATTGGCCCAGAAAACCGTGCGCAGCAGTTCCGGCGCGTATTTGGCGGGATGGAGAAGCTGCGGCAGCTTGAACTCGTCGCCCCGGTCCAGCCCGGCGATGTCGTAGAAGTCGCCTTCCTTCCAGCCGGCGCGGGTCCGGAACAGCCTCTGGAACGAGCGGTCGATCTCGTCGACCTGGGCGATGTCGACGAAGTTGGGGATCGTCAGGTGCCCCTCCTTCCAGAACGTGTCGATCTGATGCTTGCTGAGCGCCACCCGCGGCTGGCGCTTGACCAGGTTCCAGCGCATGTCGAACGGCAGCGTCTTATCGAGAACCACGTCGAGAACGGTCAATTCAGTCTCCGAGGGCAATTAGTCGAATTTGTATTTGTCGGGGCAGTTTTTCATGGGCGGGTAAGGGAAATCACTTCGAAAGCCGTACTAATCCGTGGGCGCGACGGAACACCTCGCCCGGTTCCCGATCGCGTCGCGATGTGGGAACCGGGCGCGCCCGGAAGCTGAGGAAATCGAATCGAAAGAACCCCGATCTCCCTCGAGCGGTGGCCCCGAAGGATATTCTTCGAAAGCCGGGCCATGGCCGGGCTGAACCGGGGGCGTCTTATGTTAGCGCCCGAGTCCCTGATCCTCTCCACAAGTGCGGGCGAGGATCAGGGTGAGGCGGCTCGAAGGTCAAGACGCCGCCCTGGTGGCCGAAGCCCCGGAAGAAGCCTCGGCGGAAACAGTGACCCCGCGCCGGTACCCAGGCCCGTTCCCGCGCCGCCGAGCGGCCCTTGCGTCGCCACGACCGGAGCGGCGACCCGGGTCCTGCCGGGCACGGGGACCGACCCGCCGCCCAGACCGGCCCGCCGCCGCGCCTCAGAACTTGTAGCGCAGCGACGCGGCGATGATGTCGACGCTGCCCTCGCTCACGGCGCGCGTGTTGGTGGACAGGGCGGCGACGGCGCCGGGCTGCGTGGTGTTGATGTCGGCATCGTCGATGATGATGTGGGTATAGGCCACGTCCACGACGAAGCTCTCCGACAGGGTATAGGAGGCGCCGGCGCTCAGCCAGTACCGGTCGGCGTCCGGCGTGCGGGTCGAGCGGAAATTGTCGACGGTCGGCGTCTCGTCGTATTGGAAGCCGCCGCGCACCGTCCAGGTATCGTTGATCTCGTACTGCGCGCCGACCGCCAGCGAGAAGGTATCCTCGTAGTTCTGGCCGACGACCTGGTCGGGCAGCCCCGGCCGCTGGACCCGGATCTCCTCGAAGTTGCTCCAGCCGTACCAATTGTACTCCGCCATCAGGGTCAGCTTCGGGGTCAGCTCGTGGGCGACGCCGACCGCGATGATGTCGGGCAGGTTGAGGTCCGCGGTGCCGGGCGAGGTGTTGAACGTGGTACCGGCACGGCTCAACTGGACGTCGCCGTCAAGCGTATGCTCCACCTTGGACCGGTAGTGAATGCCGATCCGCGTCGTCGGGATCGGCTCGAACAGCACGCCCACATTGTAGCCGAACGTCCAGTCGTCGCCCTCCACCTTGGAGATGATGTCGGGCCCGGTTCCGGTGAACACCGCGTTGGTCAGCTTGGCGTCGGCATACTGGATGTCGATGCCGCCGCCGATCGAGATCCAGTCGTTGACCCGGTAGGCGACGCTCGGCGCAATGTTGAGGGTCAGCAGGTCGGTCTCGATCGAGTCGTACCGTCCGAACCAGTTCGGGTCGTACTTGTTGGCGAGGCCGAACGGGGCGGAGATGCCCAGTCCCACCCACAGATCCCGGTCCATCAGCGGATAGGCGAAATAGGCGTTCGGAACCGGCGTCGGGTCGTAGGGATTGCCGCCGTCGTTGCCGCCGGTCGGGCTGGTCAGCGCGCCGGCCGGCGTCTGGATCGTCGTGGTCGATCCGCGGTTCTCCAGATCGGCGCGCGGGATCAGCAGATGGACGCCTGCGGTGGCTTCGGGGCCTTCCAGCCGGGTCATGCCGGCGGGATTGAAGAAGATGGTGCTGGCGTCCTCGCTGATCGCGGACTCGCCGGCGAAAGCGCGACCCAGCCCGGTGACGCTCTGCTCCTTGATGTAGAAGCCGGCGGCCTGGACGGCCTGGGTGCCGGCGAGCAGGGCGATCGCCGAGGTGGCGGCCAGGGCGGCAGCCGTCGCGCGTCCCGGGAAGCGCTTGGTGGGGGTCATTGGGTTGTCTCTCCCTACTGATTCTTTTTCCGCGGATTATTGTTCAGTGCCACGGATGCAGGAGAAACGGGTACTAGCAGTTTACGTAAACGTCAAGCGTCCCGTGGGGAGAAAAAGACGAAGCGCCCGCAGGTGTGGCGCTTCGTCTACACAGGCGTATCCGCGAGTGCGGATCAACCCTGTCCGGTCACGTAGCCGCGCAGGGTTTCCACCTCGAGCTCTGTCTCGTCCAGACGCTGCTTGACCACGTCGCCGATGCTGATCATGCCCAGCAGTTTCCCGCCGTCGACCACCGGAAGGTGGCGGAACCGGCGCTTCGTCATGATGGTCATGATCTCGGCGATGGTATCGGAGGGGGAGCACTGCTGTACGTCGCGGGTCATCACCTCTTCGACCCGCCGGTTCAGCGCGTCGCTGCCGAATCGGGTCAGGGAGCGGATGATGTCGCGTTCGGAGATGATGCCGCGGATGCCTTCGTTGCCGTCCAGCACCAGAACGGCGCCGATCCGGTTCTCGGTCAGCAGGTTCGCGGCCTCCCCGATGGTTCGCTCGGGCGCGACGGAAACGACGTTGGAGCCCTTGCGCTTGATGACGGCTGCGACATGCATGGGACCTGCTCCTCCTTGTCAGGGCGGCCCGTGCGGAAGATGCAGCCGGACCGCCATCGTTGGTCTTGTCGGTGGACAGGCCATGATACGTCCATTCCAGGGTCGTCGTGCAAGCCGGAGTTGTCGCTGCTCTCTTTATTGTGCGAGCTCCTACCGTCCGGCTTGAGCCGACTGCCCGGAAACCTGGGTCAGGCAATTCTCGATGATGGTCTGGCACTGGGCGAGCTGGCTGCCCCCGATACCCTCCGGGCCGCCATAGACGATCCGCTCGACCACGCCTTCGCGGAGCGTGAAAGTCGCCTGGCAGCTGAAGTTCCGGAAATCGTAGGTCGGCGCGAAGGAGCCGTAATGGGGAAAGCCGTAACCATAGCCATGATACGGGAAGCGGCTGAAGCCCATCAGCGGCGTGTAGCTCTGGTAGACCACCGTCCGGTTGCTGGTGTAGGTAAAATATTCCAGGTTGTCGATCGCGGCCGTCCGTTCCGGGACGCCGGCGCAGGACAGCAGCGTCTCCTTCGGCATGCCGACGAAGGCCGTCTGCGCGAACAGCGCTTCATCGGCGCGCGGGTTGGCGCAGGACGCCAGCGCCGCGGCGCAGAGGCCCAGCAGGGCGGAACGCAGGGGGAATGCCGCAAGGGAGATCATCGTTCGCTTCCTCGTTCAGGGCGCCCGCAACCGCTCCGGCGCCAGATCCACGGCCTTCACGCCGAGAGCGGCCAGATCCTCCGGCACCCTGCCGTCGGCCAGCAGCCCGGCGGCGGTCCGCGCCATGCCCGGCGCGGTCTGGATGCCGTAGCCGCCCTGGCCGGCCAGCCAAAAGAATCCTTCCGCCTCCGGGTCGGGTCCCACCACCGGGCTCTTGTCCGGGGCGAAGGTCCGAAGTCCGGCCCAGCGGTGGCTGATCCGCCGGACCTTGAAGAGGCACGCCCGCTCGATCCGGTCAACCGTCAGGGCGATGTCGAGTTCCTCCGGCTGGACGTCGCAAGGCTCGACCGGCGTCTCGTCGGCCGGCGAGCCCAGGAGCCGGCCGCCCTCCGGCTTGAAATAGAACGTTTCGTCCACGTCGCACACCATCGGCCAGAGGGGCAAGGCGGCCTCGTCCGGGACCGGCGTGGGATCGAAGGTGATCGCGGTCCTGCGCTTCGGGACCAGGCCGATCGGCGCCAGCCCGGCCAGGACGGCCACGGCATCGGCCCAGGCCCCGGCGGCGTTCACGACCCAGGGGGCATCGTGGACGCCGGCGCGGGTCTCCGCCCGCCAGGTCCCGCCTCGGCGGGTCAGCGCCAGCAGTTCCGCGTCGGTGACGATCTCGCCGCCTCGGGCGCGCAGCCCGCGCAGATAGCCCTGGTGGATCGCGGCGACGTCCATGTCCATGGCGTCCGGCTCCCACACCGCGCCCGCCGCATAGTCCGGCCGCAGCATCGGGGCCAGCGCCAGGGTGGCGTCGCGGTCCAGCAGGCCGACGGAAGGCGTCAGCACGCTGCCGGAATGGAACGCGCGGTCCAGGCTGTCCGTCTGGTCCTCTCGCCCGACCAGCACCACGCCGCGCGGGGTCAGCACCGGATGTTCGGCGAAGCCGGAGGTCACGACGGCATCGTAGAAGGGGCGGCTGCCGACGGTCAGCGCCCGGATCACCGCGTTGCCGTAGGTCTCGGTATAGAGGGCGGCGGAGCGGCCGGTCGAGTGATAGCCCGGCTGTGCCTCGCGCTCCAGCAGCACGACCCGGCCGCGGGATGAGAGCTCATACGCCGCGGAGGCTCCGGCAATGCCGGCGCCGATGATCAGGAAGTCGCAGGAAGTCATGATCCGCCATCAGTGTTCAGGGCTTCCCCGTAATCTACGCCCCGGAGAAGGCTTCGTCACATCCCACTGAGAGGGATGGCGGGATCAGGCGGCGCCCCGCAGTTCCTCGGCGCGGCGCAGATCGACGGAAACCAGCTGGGAAACGCCGCGTTCGCCCATGGTGACGCCGAACAGGCGGTCCATGCGGGCCATGGTCAGGCGGTGGTGGGTGATGATCAGGAAACGGGTGGCGCCGACGCGGGCCATCTCCTCGACCAGGGTGCAGAAGCGGTCGACGTTGGCCTCGTCCAGCGGCGCGTCCACCTCGTCCAGCACGCAGATCGGCGCCGGGTTGGTCAGGAACACGGCGAACAGCAGCGACAGCGCGGTCAGCGCCTGCTCGCCGCCGGACAGCAGGGACAGCGCCTGGAGCCGCTTGCCCGGCGGGCTGGCATAGATCTCCAGCCCGGCGTCCAGCGGGTCCTCCGCCTCGGTCAGCTTCAGGTACGCCTTGCCGCCGCCGAACAGCCGGACGAACATGTCCTGGAAATGCCGGTCCACCGTCTCGAACGAGGCAAGCAGCCGCTCCCGCGCCTCCTTGTTGAGGCTGGAGATGCCCTGGCGCAGCCGGCCGATGGCCGATACCAGGTCGGTCCGCTCGGTCTGCATGCCGGCGATCTGCTGGTCCAGCTCGGCCGCCTCGGCTTCCGCCAGCAGGTTGACCGGACCCATGTTCTCCCGTTCGCGCACCAGCTTTTCCAGCCGCGCCTCGACGCCGGCCGGGTCGGGCAGCGGCTCGCCCGGCGGCAGGTCGGCCAGGGCGGCCGTCTGATCCGGCGCGCATTCCAGCTTCTCGGCGATCCGCTCGCGGACCCCGTCCAGAGTCTGGCGGGCCGAGGCCACGGCGGCTTCCGCCCGGACGCGGGCCTCGCGGGCGTCACCCAGCCCCGTCTCGGCCTGTTTCAGGCGCTTCTCGGTGGCGGCCAGCGTGGCCTCGGCCTCGTTCAGGGTGTCGGCGGCGCGTTTCCTCACCCGCTCGGCGTCGGCGATCCGGGTCGACAGGCCGGCGCGCTCGGACTCGATCTCATCCGGCCGTCCGGCCAGCTCCTCCAGTTCCGCCTTCGCGGTCTCGGCGCGTTCCATCAGTTCGGCGAGGCGCTCGTCCGCCCCTTCGGACCGGCTGGCCCAGCCGCGCCGTTCCGATTCGATCGCGGCGAGGCGCTGGCGCCGCCCGTGGGCCTCGCGCAGGATGCGGTCCAGCGCGTTCTGCCGGCCCGAAAGCTCGGCGCGGGTCTCGGCCAGGGTGGCGCGCAGGTCGGCGACCCGCTCCCGCGCCTGCCCTGATTCGGGGAGCGCGTCCAGGGCGGCCCGCGCCTCGGCGACCTGACGCTCGGCATAGCACCGGTCGGCGTCCAGGCGGTCCACCGCCTCGGTCAGGGCGGTCAGGCGGGAGACGGCCGCAGCGGCGGCCTGGGCCAGCCTGGCGTGCTGGTCGCGGGTCCGGCCGACCGCGCCGAAGGCGTCCCGCACGGCGTCGCGGCAGCGCCGTTCCTGGGCCGCGGCTTCCGTCGCGCAGGCGCGGGCGGCCTCGAAGTCCTCCCGCGCCTGCGCCGAGCTGTCCTCGGCGCTTTCAAGCTCCAGGCGAATCTCGGCGAGGCGGTTGCGCTGCTTTAGCCGGATCGCGGCCGCCGTAGGCGCTCCCGCCGTGACGGACAGCCCGTCCCAGCGCCAGGAGGCACCGTCGCGCGTGACCAGGATCTGGCCGGGCAGCAGTGTCGGGGCCAGGGCGTCGCCCTCCGCGGCACCCGCGACGACGCCGATATGGTCGAGGCAGCGGGCCAGGGCAGGGGGCGCCCTGACCCGGGACGCCAGCGGCTCCGCCCCCGCCGGCAGCGGCGCCGTGCGGTCGAGCGCCGGGTGCGTCCGCCAATGGACCGCCGCGGCCTCGTCCAGCGGCGCGGTCAGGTCGTCGCCCAGCGCCGCGGCGATCGCCACCTCGTAGTCGGGCGCCACGGTGACGGCATCGATCAGCGGCGGGAACAGGTCGCCGGAGCCGGACTCCAGAAGCTCCGACAGCGCCCTTTCCTCCGCCTTCAGCCGGGCGCGGGCGCCGTCGGCCGCCTGCTGCGCCTCGCGGCTGCGGGCCTGTGCCGCTTCGGCCGCCGCCTTGGCATGCTCCGCCGCTTCGGCCCGGTCGCGGGCGAGGTCCAGCGCCTCCTCCGCGGCCGCGACGGCTTCCTCCGCCGCCTCGATGTCGGGGCGGGACGCCAGTTCGGCCTCCAATGCCGCGCGCTGGCGATGCTGCTCGTCGAGCCGGCGGATCGCGGTCGCCAGCCGTTGGTCCAGGTCGGCGGCCTGCCGCTGAAGGGCGGTGCGGCGGGCCTCGTCCGCGGCTGTCCGTTCGGTCAGCGCGGTCAGCTCGCGGTCAAGACCCTCGACCCGCTCGCGCGCCTCGGCCAGCGACTCGCGGGCGGCCTCCTCGACGGCGGCCTCGTCGCCCTGTTCCCCGATCAGGCCGTCCCGCTCGTCGGCGAGGCGGGCGAGCGCCGTCCCGGCGTCCTCCGCCAGCGCGCGTTCGCGCGCCAAGTCGGTGGCGACCTGGGCCAGCCGTCGCTGATTGGCGGCCCGGGCCTCGGCGACCCGCTTCTCCTCCGCGTCGAGCGCCTCGCGGGCGATCACCAGCCGCTGGAGCGCCTGCGCCGCCTGGGCCTCCGCCTGGCGGAGGCGGGGCAGCCCCTCGGCGTCGGCGGCGCGCCGGGCGGTCTCGGCCGCGGCCTCGCCCATGCGGTCGCGCACCAGCACCTCGGCGTCGTTGAAGGCGAGCCGCGCCGCCGCGAGCGCCGCCTGGGCCGCGACCCAGCGGATATGGAGCAGCACCGCCTCGGTCCGGCGGACCTGTTCGCTGAGATTGCGGTAGCGGGAGGCCTGCCGCGCCTGCTTGCGCAGCGTGCCGAGCTGGGCGTCCATGGTGACGATGACGTCGTCCAGGCGCATCAGGTTGGCCTCGGCCGCCTTGAGGCGCAGCTCGGCCTCGTGGCGCCGGGAATGCAGGCCGGTGATGCCGGCCGCCTCCTCCAGCAGGACCCGGCGCTCGGTCGGCTTGGCGTTGATGATGGTGCCGATGCGGCCCTGGCTGACCAAGGCGGGGGAATTGGCGCCGCTGGCGTTGTCGGCGAACAGCAGCTGGACGTCGCGGGCGCGCACCAGCTTGCCGTTGATCCGATAGTCCGACCCGGAGCCGCGCTCGATCTTCCGCTGGATCTCCAGGTCGTCGAACTCGTTGAAGCCGGCGGGGGCGGTCCGCCGCGTGTTGTCCACCCCCAGCGTCACCTCGGCGATGTTGCGGGCCGGCCGCTTGTCGGTCCCGCCGAAGATGACGTCGTCCATGTCGTCGCCGCGCATCTTCTTGGCCGAGGTCTCGCCCATGACCCAGCGGAGCGCTTCGACCAGGTTGGACTTGCCGCAGCCGTTGGGGCCGACGATGCCGGTCATGCCCGGCTCGATCACCAGTTCGGTAGGGTCGACGAACGACTTGAAGCCCGAAATGCGGAGCTTTACGAACTGCACGGCGCGGCCGACCCCAATCCTGTCCAGTACCTGCTGCGAATGTCCGGCCCGCGCGCCGCTCAGGAGCCCAGCTTGTCGAGCACGCGGGCGAATTCCGCGATCGGCTGGGCGCCCACGATCTTCTCGGTGGTGTCGCCGCGCAGGATCACGAAGGTCGGCGTGGATTCGACCTGGTACTTCTGCTCGGCCTCCAGCCGCCGTTCGATCAGCTTGTTTGCCAGCGCCTCGTTGCCCATGCAGGCCTGGAACTGCTGCTCGCCGACACCGGCCAGCTTGCCGGTCTGGGCCAGGGCCTGGGCCGGATCGGCGGCGCCCGCCCACTTGTTCTGGCTCTTGAACAGCACGTCGAGGAAGCCGAAGTACCGCTCCGGGTTGGAGCAGCGGGCCAGCATGCTGGCCTGGAGCGCCGCCCGGTCGAACGGGAAGTCGCGGAACACCAGCTTGGCCTTGCCGGTGTCGATATAGTCCTTCTTCAGCTGCGGCAACGTGTTGGCGTGGAAGGTGGCGCAGTGCGGGCAGGTCAGCGAGGAATATTCCAGGATCGTGATCGGCGCGTTGGGGTCGCCCAGCACGCGCTCGCTCAGCGGATCGTTCTTCTCGGCGGCCTGGGCCACCTGCGCCTGGGTCGCCCGACCCTGGGCGAGCTGGGCCTGGACCACCTGGGTCGGCTTGGGCGTGGAGTCGTCGTCCGGGACGGTCCCGGCCTGTGCGGGCGCGATGACTTCGGGTGCCGGTTTCTCCTTGGCGATGACGCCGGTGTTCACGAGGCCCACGCCGGCCCCAACAGCGACCACGGCAACCATGGCCAATCCCAGCATATAGCGGCGCAAGATGCCCTCCTGCCTACAAAAGCTAGTGAGTATAAGGTTGGCTCACCCGATCGGGCAAGCACTGGACGGGGTAAAGGGTCGGATCAGGAGCCCGATTTCGCATGGATCGCTCTTCCCAGGCGGACCAGCGCGTCGCGGAGCGACGGGTCGTCGACCGGGCCGGCGGCCCGCTGGATCCCGGCTTCCTCCTCCGCCGTCATGGGACGCTGGACCTTCGGACGCCGCGGCGCACCGGGCAACGGTCCCTGGATAAGCTTGATCCGCTCGACGGCGCGGTAGCCGAAGAAGGCGTTGATCCGCTCGATCACCTGCGGTTCGGAGTGCTGGACATCGAGCGCCGCGGCGCCTGAAACCTTGAGATGCAGCGTGGCGCCCTCGCGCTGGCCGGGCGGGAAGGCCAGCTTCTGGGGCAGGGTGCTGCGGGCCAGTTCCGGCCCCATGATGGTCGGCCAGTCCGTGATCAGCGTGCCGAACGCCATGCCGCGCTTGCCCAGCGCCTTGCCGGCCACCTTGGGCACGATTCTGGCGAGAGGGCGGGGGGCTGCCATTTGGGGATCTCCGAAACGTGAGGGACTGATGCGGGTGGGTAAACGGAGCGCAGAGACTATTCTCATCGAAGCTATTGTTAAAGCACCTGTTGCGGGGCGACAACACACCATGACACTGCATACGATACCAAGCCTTTTCCCCGCACCGCCGGCCCGCACCATGCGACCGGACGAGCTGGCCCGGTCGATGCTGGGCTGGTACGACCGCCACCGGCGCGTGCTGCCCTGGCGAGCGCCGGCCGGCAGGACCGCCGATCCCTACCACGTCTGGCTGTCAGAAATCATGCTGCAGCAGACCACCGTCGTCACCGTCGGACCCTACTTCGAGGCGTTCCTGCGGCGCTGGCCGACCGTCGCCGATCTGGCGGCGGCCGACCTGGACGCCGTCCTCCACGCTTGGGCGGGACTCGGCTATTACGCGCGGGCCCGCAACCTGCACAAGTGCGCCCAGGTGGTGGCCGACCGGTACGGCGGCCGGTTTCCCGATAATGAACAGGAATTGCGGCAACTTCCGGGCATCGGTGCCTATACCGCCGCGGCCGTCGCCGCCATCGCCTTCGACCGCCGCGCCACCGTGCTGGACGGCAACGTCGAGCGCGTCATGGCGCGGCTCTTCGCGGTCGAGGAGCCGCTGCCGGGATCGAAGGAGAAGCTGCGGGGCCTGGCCGACACCATCACGCCCGACCGGCGCCCCGGCGACTACGCCCAGGCCGTGATGGACCTGGGAGCCACGGTCTGCACGCCGCGCAAGCCGAAATGCCCGCAATGCCCCTGGCACGACGGCTGCGCCGCCCGGGCCGCCGGCATCGCCGAGTCGCTGCCGCGCAAGACGCCCAAGGCGGACAAGCCGACCCGCCGCGGCATGGCGTTCTGGCTGCTCAACCCCGAAGGCGCGGTGCTGCTGCGCCGCCGGCCCGAGAACGGGCTGCTGGGCGGCATGATCGAGGTGCCGTCGGGCGACTGGCTGGAGCGGCCGGCCCGGAGCCTGGCCGCGGCCTCGGGCCAGGCGCCGGCCGCCGCGTCCTGGCTGCTGCTGCCCGGGCTGGTCCGCCATACCTTCACCCATTTTCACCTGGAACTTCAGGTCGCGGCGGCCCGGCTCGGCCCTGCGGACGGCGACGGCTGGAAGCGGGCCGACGGCATCTGGGTGCCGGTCGACCGGCTGTCGGAACACGCCATTCCCACGGTGATGCGCAAGGTGGTGCGGCACGCGCTGGGCAGCATCGGAGTTTCCTGAATGATCCTCATCCGGACCTTGGCGGTGGCCGCCGTCCTCCTGCTGGCGGGTCCCGCCGCGCGGGCCGACCAGCCGGTCGACCTGGAACTGGTCATGGCGGTCGACGCGTCGGGCAGCATCACGACGGGCGCGCTGGAGTTCCAGCTGCGTGGCCACGCCGCCGCCTTCCGCAGCCCGGAGGTGGCCGACTCCCTGACCGTCGGCGGGACCCGGTCGGTCGCCGTCACGCTGGTCCAATGGGCGGGACCCAACACGCTGGAGGTCGTGGTGCCCTGGACGCGCGTCGCCGATGCCGCCGACGCCAAGCGGTTCGCCGACCGCATCGGCGCGGCGACGCGGCCCCCGCTGGACGGCAGCACCGCGATGGGCAGCGCCATCGACCGGGCGGCCGACCTGTTCGACGGCAACGGCTTCGAGGCGCCGCGCCGCGTCATCGACCTCTGCAGCAACGGCTTCAGCAACAGCGGCGTGGACGTGGAGGGTGCCCGCGACCGCGCCGTGGCGCGGGGCATCACCATCAACGCCCTGGCGATCCTGGACGAGTACGACTGGCTGGAGGAGTATTACGCGGAGAGCGTCATCGGCGGCCCGTTCTCCTTCGTCCGCACCGCCGAGAGCCGCGAAAGCTTCGCCGAAGCCATCCTGCGCAAGCTGGTGGAGGAGATCGCGGGCGGGGACGGGATGCCGGAGGGCCTGCGGCTGGCGGCGCGGTGATGCCGCACCCGCCCTCGGGCGACTGTCCGCGACTCCGACGGGGCTACCATGTGGTCACCGGGAGACTGTTGTTGCGCGCGCGCCGCGCGCCCGGCCACGGTCCTCAAGTAGGCGTTCCCATGCCGTGCCGTCAGGCCGCAAGCAGATCCGCGAGCTCCGGACGGCCCGGGACCGGCTCGGCCAGGGGCAGGCGGGCGAAGTCGTCCGGCATCTTGTCCCACAGGCCCGCGGGGAGATCCTTCGGAAGTTTGGGCGGAAGCCCGGCGGGAAGAGGTTCGGTCATGCCCGGCGATGCTGCGGCGGGGTCACTGCCGGAAGCGGCAGAAAGGTCATCCTCGGTCACTATCTGGACGGCGTCGCCGGGTTGCGGACCGGCTTCAGTAGCCGGGGCAGGCTCGGCGGGCACTGTTTCGGCGGCCGGGACGACGAGTTTAGGCGGGATTCCATCCAGCCACTCCCGGGGATCGGGGGCCGCGTCATAGGCGCCGGCATCGGAGCCGCTGCCTTCGCCGTGGAAATGATGGGAGATCCGGCGGTCTTGGACGATGCCCAGGAGCTTGATCTGGAGTTCCACGGCGCGCAGCACGATGCCGGGCTTCCTGGCCTCCAGTGCGTCGGCGATGACGGTGTCCAGCACTTCCGCGGCGCGGTCGAGCCGGGACCGGTGGAACGCCCGCCGCTCGGCGCGCAGCGTGTCGATGCGCATCCGGACCTCCTCCTGCCCCAGCAGGAAATGGCCGCGCTGCTTGGCGCCGTGGGGCGAGTACCCCGCCCGCCGCGCGGCCTCCGCCGCCGACGAGCCGGCGGCGATCTCCTCGCAGAAAAGTTCCTGCCGGACGGCGAGACGGGGAACGGGGGCGGTCATGGCGGCTTGCCTTTCGCTGGCGGTGGATTGGATCGGATGATAATCCTATTCTGCTCCGTGATGTCAAGGGTACCGACGAGCGCCGGCTGCGCTTGTCCAGGATGTGCCGGTCTTGCCGGACTGGAAAAGCTTCCGGCTGATCCCCTCGGTGGATCGTCCGTCGAGGACACGAAGTTGGACATGCGCGAGAGCGGTTCTCGCAACTGGCGTGCCGGAAAAGGTTTAGGCATACGATCCTTGACGAACCGCTGACTGCCTGAGCGATGGCCTGATGGAGGACATCGCGGCTGGGGCGAGCCTGGGTCCGTCAGGTGCTCTCGGATGTCGTATCAGGCGTTTGCGAGCCAGCCCTTGTTTTGCAGGGTCTGGAAGGCAATACCGATCTGGCGCGGAGAAAATCGCTTCTTGCGCTCGTTCCAGGCGTAAGCCTTGGAAACAACTTCCTCTCGGCTGACGGCATTTTCTCTGGTCACTACCCAGTGCACCGTAGCGAGAAGCTCAAGGCCGAACGGTGTTTCGAACCCTTCCACAAGTTGGGCGACGCGATCGAAGCGAACAGTCGTTTCGTGCTTGTCCGACAAGAAGGATTCGGCATCCTTGACCGCGCCTGGAACCAGTTCGAGCTGCTTGTCCGGTGCATCGCCGCCATCGGCGTAACCCGATACAAGGTGTCCTTCGACCGCGCGCAGAACATGTCGAAGATTTTCGGCATAGGGGCCATACGGCGCTTTCGCGTACTGAAGCCGCAGCGGTTCACCCGCTTCCTGCATGAAGTACATCAGCTTATGCACTTCGATCAGTGTCACGAACGGATCCATCAGTCCGCTGAGATAGCGATGCATCAATGCCACGAGCGCAGCGCGCCCAGGCGTCATGTTCGGAATTTCGCGCGACCTAGTGTAAACGGGTGTGCCGGTGGGTTCAAAGACAATCACTTGCAGGTCATCGAAACTGCGCAAGGCTTCCACAATCCGCGGGCGCACATCTGCCCAGTCGAGTCCTCCAAGACCGCTGCCGAGCGGCGGGATCGCGATCGAGCGAATGCCGCGGGTATGGATTTCTTCGACAAGCGCCTTCAGACCGGAATCGATGTCTTCCATTCGGCTATTGCCACGCCAGTGCCGCTTGGTAGGAAAGTTGATGATGAGTCCAGGATTCGTGAGCGCGCGGGTTTCAAACACGAACATTTTGCCGGGCTGCACTTCCTCGCGCGCGCATGCAGCTTCGTAGGCTTTGAAATTCTCAGGGAAAGCGTTCTTGAACTGAAGGGCGATCCCGCGGCCCATGACTCCGACGCAGTTGACTGTATTGACGATCGCCTCGGCGTCCGCCGCTAAAATGTCTCCTGTTCTGAACTCAATCATGGGTAGCCTCCCTCAGTAATACCAATCTTTTTTCACTTTCACTTGTGGTCGGTGCTCTGCTTTTCCGAATGCCGCAATCGCGCGGGCGCCAATCTGCTCCGAGTAGACAGCGACTCCCCTGACAAGTTCCCAAGGGAAACTCTCGTGCATGAGAAACTCCGCCATCTTGTGATCTCGGCAGGAAGCCCAGTTTCTTGCCGCAATCGCTTTCCAATTCAGCTGATCGAGGTTCGCAAGTTCATTGTAGAAATCAGCCGCACGACTCGCCGCATTGATGTCGGTGAATGCCCAGCGACGCTCGCTGGCGGTTGCCCAAGCTACGACTTCCTGCATGTCCGCAACGAGATGCACGACCGGGCCCTGACCATCCTTATACGCTACATTGTGATGGTTGCGTCTGGATATGACATAGAGCATTACGGAGCGGGGGCAGAGGTAGAAAGGGACATAGTCACCGACGCAGGTACCCGCATGGCAATCAACGGGCAGACGCAGCCGATCGGCCTTGATCTCGCTGTTTCCAATAACCGCCGCCCCCTGCCGCTTTACCATGACGGAGTCAGGCCACAGACACCCGTCCGCGACTATCGACGCGAGGTTGTCCACGTGAACGATGTGGTAAATCTTTGGACGATCAGGTATCGGCATTTCCAGGTGGCTGTTCTTACGTCACTCGTGTTTGCCCATCGGTTTGTTTGGGATGGCTGTTCCGTCTGCCGCCTCCATCCCGTCCCTTGGTCCATGTATACCGGCCCAGCTCGATCAATGTCGTTGAAAATCATATGGCATGCCCTGGCGCTGACTCAGTGCGTCAAGCTCTGCAGATTCGTCCATGGCATTGCGGGCCGGGTGATCGCCGGGGGTGTCCGGTTGGCGCGGAGCCCCGAGGGCGCGGAGCGCCGACCAAGTCTTCGAACGGCGCGCAGTCGCAATGGTTGGCTGCGGAGAGAGTCACGCCCGGCGGAATGCCATCGGTGACGATATGGACAGGGCGGTCGAAGCCCGACTCTGCCGCAGCCCGACTTAAGGGGCACCGCCGCCGATCGATATCGGCCGACAAGTGATCCCCTTCACCGCACACCTTGCGCGTCGTTCGCCAGCGTCGTCTCCTCCGTCCGCTTCGGCTTGGGGTCCGCCGGGGTCCGGCCGGGCGGGATCAGGCCGTCACGCCGGCGCAGCAGGTTGTGGATGGCGGTCGCCGCGACCGCCGCCTGACCCATGGAGACGGAGATCTGGTTCAGGCCCTCCACCACGTCGCCGACGGCGTAGAAACCGGGGACGGAGGTTTGGCAGTGGCTGTCCACGACCAGGCGGCCCTGGCTGCTCATCTCGGCGCCGAGCTGGCCGGCGAGGGTCGAGCGGGCCAGCGTGCCGAGGGCGGAATAGAGCGTGTCGAAGGCCAGCTCCGTGCCGTTCTTCAAGATCACCTTGGTGATCCGGCCGGCCTCCTCGGTCACCCGCTCCACCTGTTCCTCGACGATCGCGACGCCCAGGTTGGACAGTTTCGCCCTGTCCTCGGCCGTCAGGTTCATGGGCGTGCCGAGCGTCAGCAGGGTCAGGTCCGATGTGTAGCCCCGGATGAACAGCACCTCGCCCATGGCGTCGCGGCCGTGGCCGATCACCGCCACCTTGCGGTCGATCACCTCGTAGGCGTCGCAGATCGGGCAGACGCGGATCAGCCCGCGCTGGACCGTGTCGAACAGGTTGGGCAGGCGGGGCTGGTCGTCGATCACGCCGGTGGCGAGGATGACGGTCTCGGCGTCCAGCTCGACGCCGTCGGCGGTGGTGGCGCGGAAGCCGTGCTCGCCCAGGCGGCGGAGGGACGCGATCGAGCCGGTCTCGATGCGGGCGCCGTACTGCCGGGCCTGGCACCGCATCCGCTCCAGCAGCTCGATGCCGTTGATGCCCTCCATGAAGCCCGCATGATTGTGGGAGGTCGGGATCCAGGCGCAACGGCTCTTGTCCTCGTCCACCACCAGGGTGCTGCGCCTGAAACGCACGAGGTAGATGGCTGCCGTCAGTCCGCCGGGTCCGCCGCCGACGATCAGGCAATCGAGCATGCCGGTCATGGTTCTTTCGACTCCAACGCTATGGCTGAAGCCATCAACGGGACTCGGTGCCGGCCGTTCCCGGTTACTTCGAGAGGGCGTGACGCCGGGATGCCGGTTCCCGGGTCACGCCCGCAGGCCGGGATCAGCCGGCCAGCTTGGCCTTCAACTCGCGCCGGCGCCGGTGCAGGACCGGCTCGGTGTAGCCGTTGGGCTGCTCGCGGCCCTTCAGGACGAGGTCGAGGGCCGCCTGGAAGGCGATGCTACCGTCGAAGTCATCGGCCATCGGGCGGTAGTCCGGGTCGCCGGCGTTCTGCCGGTCGACCACCGCCGCCATCCGCTTCATCGTCTCGATCACCTGCGCTTCCGAGCAGATGCCGTGGCGCATCCAGTTGGCGATGTGCTGGCTGGAGATACGGAGCGTCGCGCGGTCCTCCATCAGGCCGACATTGTTGATGTCGGGCACCTTGGAGCAGCCGACGCCGTGGTCGATCCAGCGGACCACGTAGCCCAGGATGCCCTGCGCGTTGTTGTCCAGTTCCTGCTGGATCGCCTCGGGCGTCCAGTTCGGCCGCTCGACCAGCGGGATGGTCAGGATCTCGTCCAACTTGGCCCGCTTCCTCCCGGCAAGCTCGGCCTGGCGCGCGGCCACGTCGACCTTGTGGTAGTGCAGCGCATGGAGCGTCGCGGCGGTGGGCGAGGGGACCCAGGCGGTGTTGGCGCCGGCCTGCGGGTGGCCGATCTTGGTCGCCAGCATCTCGGCCATGCGGTCGGGCATCGCCCACATGCCCTTGCCGACCTGCGCCTTGCCCTTCAGCCCGGCGGCAAGCCCGGTGTCGACGTTCCAGTCCTCATAGGCCTTGATCCAGTTGGCACCCTTCATGTCGCCCTTGCGCAGCACGGCGCCGGCTTCCATGCAGGTGTGGATCTCGTCGCCGGTGCGGTCCAGGAACCCGGTGTTGATGAAGGCGACGCGGTCCTTGGCGGCCCGGATGCACTCCTTGAGGTTCACCGTGGTGCGACGCTCCTCGTCCATGATGCCCATCTTGATCGAGTACCGCGGCAGGCCCAGCGCTTCCTCGACCCGGCCGAACAGCTCGTCGGCGAAGGCCACTTCCTCGGGGCCGTGCATCTTGGGCTTGACGATGTAGAGCGAGCCGGCGCGGCTGTTGCGCAAGGCCCCGTTAGCCGCCGCGTTGGTGCCCTTGATGTCGTGCATCGCGATCAGCGTCGTGAACACCGCGTCCAGGATGCCTTCCGGCGCCTCGCTGCCGTCGTTGAGCTTGACCGCGTCGATGGTCATCAGGTGGCCGACGTTGCGCACCAGCATCAGGCTGCGGCCGGGCAGGGTCAGTTCGCCGCCGTCGGGCCTGGTATAGGTGCGGTCCGGGTTCAGCCGGCGCTCGATCCGCTTGCCGCCCTTCTCCAGGGTGGCGCTGAGCTTGCCGGTCATCAGGCCGAGCCAGTTGCGGTAGACGGTGACCTTGTCCTCCGCGTCGACCGCGGCGACCGAGTCCTCGCAGTCCATGATGGTGGTCAGCGCCGACTCCGCCACGACGTCGGCTATGCCGGCCGGGTCGTCCTTGCCGATGAAGTGCCGGCGGTCGAACCGGATCTCCAGGTGCAGGCCGTGGTTGGCCAGCAGCACGGCGGACGGGGAATCCGCGTCGCCCTGGTAGCCCGCGAACCGTGCCGGGTCCTTCAGGCCGGTGGTGCGGCCGTCCTTGAGCGTGACGGCCAGCTTGCCGTCCGCGGCGGCGTAGCCGGCGGCATCGGCGTGGGAGCCTTCGGCGAGCGGCGCCGCCTCGTCCAGCACCTGGCGCGCGAAGGCGATCACCTTGGCGCCGCGATGGGGATCGTAGCCGCCGACCGGCGTCTTCCCGTCGTCGGGGGGATGGCGTCGGTGCCGTAGAGCGCGTCGTACAGGCTGCCCCAGCGGGCGTTCGCCGCGTTCAGCGCATAGCGGGCGTTCATGACCGGAACGACCAGCTGGGGGCCGGCGACCGTCGAGATCTCGGGATCGACGTTGGCGGTCGCGGCGGAGAAGTCCTCGCCTTCGGGCAGCAGGTAGCCGATCTCGCGCAGGAAGCCCTTGTATTCCTCCAGGTCGATCGGACGGCCGCGATGCTCGCCGTACCAAGCGTCGATCCTGGCCTGCAGCTCGTCGCGCCTGGCCAGGAGCGCGCGGTTCCGGGGCGTCAGGTCGTGCAGAATGGAGTCTAGCGCGGCCCACAGCTGGCTGGGCTCCACACCGGTTCCGGGCAGCGCTTCCTTTTCGATGAATTCGTGAAGCTCGGCGGCGACCTGCAGTCCGCCGATCTGGATCCAATCACTCAAAACCCCATCCTCCTGCATTTCATTCGTATACATCTCGACTCGTCCGGCACGCGGCCGAAGCGCATGCCCCATATATAGTCAGGCCAAGCGTGTTTGTGCACTGCGTCATCGCCAGAGTCAAAAATGCAGTCGGCATGGCCGGTGATTCCGGGATTGCGGCCGGAGTTGCGGCGCGGGCCGGCCGGGGTCTATAGGTCCGGCACGGGAACCCGTCGTTGCAAGTCCGGACGGGCTGCCCCACATCATCGCCACCGCCGCAGCTCCCGGAACCGGGTTCCGGGGCTGCAACGCTCGAAATCACCATGGAGACGAGAGACCATGCGGCCATTCCTTCCCTCGCGGGTCCTGCTGCTCGCAACCGCCCTGATGCTGGTCGTTGCGGCCGGTCTGCCCCGCGCCGCCGACGCGGCCGACGCCGGGGGGCTGGTCAGCGCGCTGACGTCTCAGCTCGGCGTCAGCAAGCCGCAGGCGGAGGGAGGCGCCGGCGCGCTGTTCAACCTCGCCAAGCAGCGCATGAACCCCGACCAGTTCGGCCAGGTGGAGAACCAGGTGCCGGGCATCGGCGGGCTGATGGGCGCCGCACCCGGCGGGTCGAAGGTCGGCGGATCGACGAGCGGCGGGTCGGATGGCGGCGGCCTGGCCGGCATGACGTCCGGCGCGCTCGGCGGCATGACCGGCGGGAGCGGCGGCGGCCTCGGTGCCCTGGCCCCGCTGGCGGGATCCTTCTCGTCCCTCGGCCTGTCGCCGGACATGGCGACCAAATTCTTGCCGGTGGTCCTGGAATACCTCAACTCCAGCGGCGGGGGCGGGGCCGCCGGCCTGCTGAAGGGCGCCCTGACGGGCTGACGGGCGCCGGCCAGCGCACGGGGCGCCCGATCACATGGCTGCCGTCCTCGCCGACTATGGCGCCTTCGCGCACGAGCTGGTGCCGGCCTCGGCGCTTCCGGACCGGTTCCGCGCGCTGTTGGACCACGGCCAGTCGATGACCGCCGTGCTCGCCGACCATTGGCGGGCCGAAATCTTCGCCGATGTCGCCTGCCACGACCTGGCCGCAGGGACGGCGGCCCTGGTCCGCCGGGTCGTCCTGATGACGGAACCCGGCCGCCTGCCGGTCGAGATCGCGGAGATCCGGGTGGAACCCGGAGCGTTCGACGAGGCGCTCCTGCGGCGACTCGCCGGAACTTCGGTCCCGTTCGGCCGATCGCTTCAGCGGGAGGGGATCGCTTTCGCCACCGAGCCGGTCGCCTTCTTCAGGGTGGTGGCGGCCGGAGTCCTGGCCGTGGCCGGGCAGGTGGAGGAGGGCACCGTCCTGTTCGGGCGGCGGGCCAGACTTCTCGGCCGTGACGGCCGGCTGCTGGCCGAAACCGTGGAGATACTGCCGCGGGCCTGACCCGCCGCGCTCAGGAGAGGGTTCCGATCAGGCGGGCGACCTCCGCTGCGCGGACCTGCCACAGCGCCGAGCCGGTTTCCATCTCGTCCCGCGCCGAACCGGCCTGCGACATGACGACCGTCTTGCTTCCCGGAAACCGGGCGGCCAGGGCCGGCGAGGCCGTGATGATCAGATCGGCCCGCCGCGCGAGTTCGCCTTCCAGCTGCTCCAGCGGGCAGTGCGCGACTCCGCCGTGCCGTCCGAAGTCGGTGTCGCAGTGATAGACCACGGCATGTTCGTCCAGCTCGCCGACCGCGTCGACCGCCGTCGGCGCGACGTCAGCAGAATCGGCCGCCGCACGTCCAGGGCTGACATGGCGGTGCGGATCTGGTGGCCGAGCAGTTGCTGGTTGGCCGCCCGGGCGGCTTGATCGGTCGGGAAGGGCAGCGTCAGCGGGACCAGGATCCTGTCCGGCCGGTAGCCGTCCCCGGGCGGCGCGGTCTTCAGGCGGGGGCAGGTCGGGCAGCAGCCGAGGGTGGGTGAATTGACCCAGACCACCTTGCGTCCGGCGCCGAGATGGCGGACCAGATGATAGGTGCCGCTTGACGGCCAACCCCAGTTTTCCCCGAAGACGACAAGATCTATGCTCATGCCGCTGTGCTCCCAGTGAGTGCCTTGCCCTGGGCAGCCGGGATTGCATGGATCGTGCCGTTTGGATTAGTACCGGAGGAATAAGGATTCCGACGGACCGGAACGGGCTCCGGTTTGCGATTCGCAATTCAGATTGCTTGAGCGGCCCGCGGCTTTCACAATTTTCCGCGGGCCTTGCGAATTGCCACGCGGACTGCGGCGCTGCCGATCGCTCAGGTACGGGATCGCGGCGGAACGGGGCGGGGACATGCGTGTTCCTGCCCGGCCAATTTCGGGATGTATATCCGGCATTGCCATGCAATCCTGCGCCGTCAACCTTTGATTATCAGCACCTTCCCTTGGACGAGCCTCTCATGTCATTCAGCCAGGCAGCCGCCTTCTCTATCGTGATCGGCATGGTCGCTCTGCTGGTCTGGGACCGGATCCGCTACGACGTCGTGGCGCTCGGCGCGCTGCTGGCCGCCGTGGTCTGCGGGATCGTCCCGGTCGACAAGGCCTTCAGCGGGTTCAGCGACGACATCGTGATCATCGTGGCGTCCGCCCTGGTGGTCAGCGCCGCGGTCGGCCGTTCCGGCATCGTCGAGATGATGCTCCAGCCCTTCGTCGGCCACATGAAGACCACCAACTCCCAGGTCGCGATCCTGGTGTCGATCGTGACGGTGCTGTCGGGCTTCATGAAGAACATCGGCGCGCTGGCGATCTTCATGCCGATCGCCTTCCAGATTTCGCGGCGGACCGGCAAGCCGGCGTCGCGCCTGCTGATGCCGCTGTCGTTCGGGTCCCTGCTGGGCGGCGTCGCGACCCTGGTCGGAACCTCGCCCAACATCATCGTGTCGCGCATGCGCGAGGACATCGTGGGCGAGCCGTTCCGCATGTTCGACTTCGCTCCGGTCGGGGTCGGGCTCGCCGCGGCCGGCGTGACCTTCCTGGTGTTCGGCTGGCGCCTGCTGCCGCGCAAGCGCGGAGGCGGTCCCAGCGACCAGATGTTCTCGATCGAGGACTACACGACCGAGGCGCGCCTGACGCCCGGTTCGACGCTGGTCGGCAAGACCGTGTTCGATCTCGAAACCATGGCCGAGGCCGACATCACGGTCGCGGGCATCATCCGCGAGGGGTACCGGCGCTACGTGCCGTCCGGAACCTGGACCCTGTTCGCCGACGACATCCTGGTGCTGGAGGGCGAAACGCACGCCCTGGAGAAGCTCGTCAAGGACGCCAGGCTGGAACTGGTCGGCATGAAGAAGGACGGGAAGGTCGCGTCGGCCCGGCGCGGCGAGGTCGGCATGGTCGAGGCGGTGGTGACCCAGGGATCCCAGATGATCGGCCGGTCTGCCGAGCAGCTCAGCCTGCGCGAACGGTTCGGGGTCAATCTGGTCGCGGTCAGCCGGCGCGGCCGGCAGATCAGCCAGCGCCTGCGCCGGCTCCGATTCCAACAGGGCGACCTGCTGGTGCTCCAGGGCATCAAGGACGCCATGCCGGAAGCCCTGGCGACGCTCGGCTGCCTGCCGCTCGCCGAGCGGAACCTGCAACTCGGCCGCAAGCGCCACGTCTATCTGCCGGTCTCCGTGCTGGCGGTCGCCATGATCCTGGTATCGCTCCAGCTGGTGGGCGTCACCATAGCCTTCTTCGGGGCCGCGGTGGTTCTGCTGGTGACCCGCGTCCTGAGCCCGCAGGAAGCGTACGAAGTGGTCGATTGGCCGATCCTGATCCTGCTTGGAGCGCTGATCCCGGTCAGCGACGCGCTGCGCACCACCGGCGGCACGGACCTGATCGCCGCCTGGCTGTCGGGCGCCGCCGCGATGCTGCCGCCCCTGGGCGCGCTGGGGCTGATCCTGACGGTCGCGATGGCGGTGACGCCGTTCCTCAACAATGCCGCGACGGTGCTGGTGATGGCGCCGATCGGCGCGGGCCTGGCGCAGCGGCTGGGACTCAACCCCGATCCGTTCCTGATGGCGGTGGCGGTCGGCGCCGCGTGCGATTTCCTCACCCCGATCGGCCACCAGTGCAACACGCTGGTGATGGGGCCGGGGGATATCGTTTCGGGGATTACTGGCGGCTGGGCCTGCCGCTTTCGGTGCTGGTCGTCGTGCTCGGCACGTTCCTGATCAGCGTGTTCTGGCCCATGTGAACCTGGGGATCGAACCTGGGGATCGAACCTGCGGTGAGAACCCATGGACGAAGCCGGCCCAGGAAGGCAGGCACCGGCGCTGGCGCGACCTGCGTCGCGTCAGCGCCGGTGCCGGATCCCCGGACCGGCTTCGATTCCCTGATCGACCCGTTCTCCCGGTCGCGGGCCTTGGTCAGACCCGCTTCAGGTTGACGGCCGAGGTCTTCCCCTTGCGGGGGTCGTTCTCGAGGTCGAAGCTGACGGTGTCACCGTCGTTGAGGCCGCTCATGCCCGAGCGCTCGACGGCGGAGATGTGAACGAAGACGTCGGGCCCACCCTGATCGGGCTGGATGAAGCCATACCCTTTCGTGGCATTGAACCATTTGACGGTACCAGTCGGCATTTTCTTGGTCTCCCTGACCGTATTATCAATCGCCCCAACCCTGTCTCGCCTTACGGCATGTTGCAAGCCGCAAATGTCACGAATGGCGCGCGCGACAGTGGTATGCCTTCTCGACAATCTTTCTTGCAGCCTTCCCGTGCAAGCGTGACCTTCCGGCTGCCCGCGTGTTCTGTGATGTCGAAGGGTCGCAACGGTGCCGATCCATAGCATTTATCCGAAGCACCAGGGAAAGATCAGATGACAGGACATCGTCCGCTGCGAGAGGGTGTGTACGACACATCCAATGGAACCGGTGCCCGCAGGGGGAGCCTTTCCGACACGGTCGCGGTTCAGCCCGGCCTTTATCGCAGGATTTCATGGGGCGCCGTGCTCGGCGGCACGCTGATGGTGGTGGCGGTCCAGCTGCTCCTCAGCATGCTGGGCCTGGGCCTCGGCCTGACCACGATCGATCCGGCGCAGGGGGCGGCGGGGACCCCCGAAGCGTCCACCATGGGCACCACCGCCGTCGTATGGTGGGCCGTCAGCTATCTGGTGGCTCTGATCATTGGCGGCTACGTCGCCGCGCGCCTGGCGGGTGCGTTCGAGAAGACCGACGGCGTGCTGCACGGGTTGCTGACCTGGGCGCTGGCCCTGGTGGTCAGCTTCTGGCTTTTGACCTCCGCGATCGGCAGCGTGATCGGCGGCGCCTTCAACGTGGTCGGCAACGCCGTTTCCGGGATCTCCAGCACGGTGGCCGACGCCGTTCCGCAGATCGCCGATGCCAGCGGCCTCTCCGCCGAGCAGATCCAGCAGCGGGCCCAGAGCCTGATGCGGCCGGCCGACCAGACCGGGCAGAGCCCGGAGGCGGCGCAGAACGAACTGGTTTCGCTGGTTCCGCGAATCGTCAGCGGCGGCCAGGAAGGCGAGCAGGCCCAGCAGCGCGCGGTCCAGATCGTCAGCCAGCAGGCCGGCATCAGCGAAGACGAGGCTCGCGCCCGAGTCGACCAGCTTCGCCAGCAGGCCGAGCAGACCGCTCAGCAGGCCGAGCAGACCGCCCGCCAGGCGGCGGACACCACCGCCAACGCGGTGAGCCAGGCGTCGCTCTGGGGCTTCGGCGCCCTGCTGCTGGGGGCGATCGCCGCCGCCATCGGCGGTGCCTCGGGGACTCGCCGCCGCGACGACCTGACCGTGGCGTAACGGCTTCCGGCCGAGACATCGGGACCGGCCGGCTTCAATCGGCCGGTTCCTTTGTATTAACGCTTTTGCGTCATGATGCGGGTTCCCGTCGCCTTAACCGGTTCGAAGGCCCGCATCATGTCCTCCACCCTCTGGATGCTCGTCTGCCTGTATCTGATCATCGCTGCCGTTTCCGTGATGGAAGCCGGCTTCGTGACGAGCCGACCAAGCCGCGGGGCTCCTTTCGCCGTGTGTGTCGTCGCCCTGCTGCATGGCCTGGGATGGCCCCTGCGCATGGCCCTCGGCGCCCGCCGGCCGTGATCGGCCGGATTGGTTAGTTAACTCATAATTAACTATGGCCCGCCACCCTGGGCGCTCCTGGCGCTTGATTTCGGGTGGGAGATGGATGCGATCGATCTGAGGCCCTGGCAACCGGTTGCGGCCGAGAAACCACAACAGAAGCTTGCCCAATACCTCTACCTCTTCGTTGCGCCTTCGGCGGCTGCGGGGCTCGGGCTGTTCACGTCGCGGCCGGTCCGCGCCGGAGCGAGCGTCCTGACCGTCACCGACCCGGACTATCTGGCGCGGGCGATGAGCCGTCGCGAGATCGCCAGGGCCGGCTACAGCCATGCCGACATCTTCCAGGTCGGGACCGACCTGTTCATCCCGCCCTACGGCGGCCCCGACGACTTCACCAATCATAGCTGCGAGCCCAATTGCGGTCTGAAGGTCAGGCCCGACGGCTTCTCCATGGTCGCCCTTTACGATATCGAGGCGAACGAGGAACTGACCTACGACTACTCGACCCATCAGGAGCATCCGGACGAGGACATGGCCTGCGCCTGCGGGTCGCGGACCTGCCGCGGCACGGTCCGCAGCTTCTCGACCCTGCCGGCCGCGCTGCGGAGGCGCTACCTGGATCTCGGCATCGTGGCGGACTTCGCCGCCGCCGAGCTCCGCCATGACGCGGCCCTGACCCTGCCGTTCTAGGCCGGGCTGGCGGGAACGGGAATGTCCAAGCCGTCGATGGCGCTGCCGTCCCTCCTGAGACGATATTTCGGGGTTCCAGCCTGCGTCGTCGAACTGGCGGTTCTGGGAGCCCTGGCGTCCGGCGGCATCCTGGTCCTGACCACCAGCAGCGCCGCGCTCTTCCTGGCCAAGGAAGGCAGCGACGCCATGCCGGTCTTCTACATCCTGCTCGCCGCCATCTCGATTCCGCTGGCGTCGACCGTCTCGGCGGTGCTGTCGCGCTGGCTGACGCTTCAGGTTTCCGCAGCGCTGTGCCTCGCCTCCTCCCTGATGGGGGCGACGCTTTGGGCGGTGGCCGCGGCGGAGATCCCGGGCGCCACCCACGCCGCCTACATCGCGGCCTACAGCCTGGAGATCCTCTACGACACGCTGTTCTGGCTGCTCGCTTCGGAATACCTGACGACGCTCGACATGAAGCGGCACGCGGCGCAGCTTGCCATGGCCTTCGGCGCCGGCGGCGTCGGCGGGGGGCTGATCGCGTCGGCGCTGTCCCAGTTCGTCGCGACCCAGACGCTGCTGCTGGTGTCGTCGGTCCTGTTCGGCCTCGCCCTTCTGCAGTGCCTGCGCATCGGACGGCGGCTCGAACCGCTGGGCGCCGGGGAGGAGGACGAGGACGAGGGCGGAATTCTGGACGCGCTCCGTTCCCTGGCCGGCACGATCGCCGGCTTTCCCCTGATCGCCGCGATCGGCGCAGGCATCCTGCTGATGTCGGCGCTGTTCTGCCTTCAGGATTATCTGGCCATGGCGGTCTATGCCGAGGCTTACGAGGACGCGGATGCGCTTGCCGGGTTCCTGGCCCTGGTCTATTCCGCTCAGCAGGCGGCGGAGCTGGTCATCCTGGCACTGTTCGGGCGGCTGGTGCTGGAGAGGGGAAGCCCGCTGCTGCGCAACCTGATCTTCCCGGTGACCACCCTGCTGAGCCTTGCCGGGCTCTTCATGGCCTGGGGCCTGCCCGCCGCCGTCGTCATGCACATGAACGCCAACGCGGTGTCGAACGCGATCTTCGAACCGGTCAAGACGCTGAACTACGCCGCGATCCCCTACCGCGTCCTGGGGCAGATCCGCATGCTGGTGGAGGGGGTCATCTACCCCGCCGGCATCGCGCTGTCCGGAGTCGGCCTGCTGTGGCTTCAGAGCTGGGCGGACCCGCGAACCGTCCTGATGGTGACCATCGTCCTCGCGGCCCTGTTCGCCGCCGTCTGCGCTTTCATCGGGATGGGCTTCCTGCCCAGCCTGCTGAAGAGCCTGCGCCAGCGGGCGGCCTGTCCGCCCGACTCCAGGCGGCGTGCGGGCATGCACCGGTTCTCCCGGGCCGATATCCTGGCGCTTCATGCCCATCCCGATCCCCAGGTCCGGCGCCATGCCGAGGACCTGGCCAGGAAGTTCGCTCCAGACCTGGCTCTCGACGACGGGGCCGGGCGGCCCGCCCAGGCGACGGCGTCGCGGGGTGCCGTCGTCGTCATGGATCCGGCGCGCCATATCCAGGCGCTGGCGCGCATGCTGGAGCAGGGATCCGCGGAAGCGCGCCAGAACGCGGCGGAGGCGTTGGGCCGGTGCGGCGACGCCGCCATTCCCGAAATCGTGCCTCGGCTTGGCTCCCGCCGGCCCGAGGTCGCCAACGCCGCCGTGCTGGCGCTGGGGGCGATCGGGACGCGCCGCGCCCGGCGCATCCTTCTGGACCACCTGGCCCCGCTCTACCGGCAGGCTCACTACAACCTTCACGGGCTGGCCGCGGTGACGGGGCTGTTCGACTCGTCGCAATCGCTGGTGGACGTGATGGCCGCCGCGATCCGGGCGAGCAACCGGCGCATCATCTGGCGGGTGCTGATGGTCAAGGCGGCGCTGGGCAACAAGCGCGACATCCGGTTGCTTTACAGCCTCGCCCACTCCTCGGACCCCCGGGTCCGGGCGGATGCCATCGAGGCGCTTTCCAGCCTGCCGACCGGCCGCTTCATCCGCCCGGTGCTGGCCCTGCTGGAGGCCGGCGCGGGCGACGCGCCGGCCGCCGCGGACGCTCCGCAAGCGGCACGGTCGCCGACCCAGGCGGCCGGCGCCGTGATGAAGGCGGCATCGACCGACAGGTGGACCCGACTGCTGGCCGCCCGCCTGCTCGATGATGCCGCGGTTCCCGCCGCCGGAGACAATGCCATGCTCGATCTGATCCTGTTCCTCAAGACGATTCCCCTGTTCCAGGCCATGACGCTGGAGGAGCTGGGATTTCTGGCGGAACGGGCCGAGACCGCGACCCCGTCCGCGGGGACATCCCTGTTCGAGGCGGGCGAGCCGATCCGCCACTTCTCGGTGATCCGCGCAGGCACCGCCGAACTGCGGATCGACGGGGTGCCGGTGGACCGGATCGGCGCCGGAAGCGCGTTCGGCGAGACCGCTTTCCTGGAAGGGGCGACCCATCCGCTGAGCGGCATCGCCGTGACGGACATGGTCGTCCTGCGCTTCCACCGCGCGCTGATCGCCGACCTGGTCGCCGAACATCCGATGGCGCTGCCGCCGCTCCTCGCCGACTGGCAGCGCCGGCTCGCCCGTCTCTACGGCAGACTCGCCGAACAGACCGCGACGGGGCCGGGCAGGACCGGTACCCGGCTCCACCTGATCCACAAGACCGATATCCACGCCGCCGCCACCGATGTCCATGCCGCCGCCAGGCAGGGGAGCCCCGACGAATGCGCCTGATCCACCGTGTCATCCTTATCCTGTCGGCAGCGGCGCTCGCGATGCTGGTGGGCAATGCCCTGATCGTCCACCTGATCGTCGGCGAGGAGTTCAGGTCTATCGAGAGCGCCCTGGCGGAGCGCAACGCCGACCGCGCGGTCGACGCCGTTTCGGACAACCTGGCCCACCTGCGCGGCTCGGCCCTGGACTGGGCCACCTGGGACAGCAGCTACCGGTTCATGCAGGGCGAGGGCATCCAAGAATTCGTCGAGCAGAACCTGGTGCCGCAGAGCTTCCAGGGAATCAGGGTCAACCTGATGTACTTCGTCCGGTTCGATGGCACGGTGGTCTGGGGGGATATCCACGACCTCGCCGCGGGTGAGGCCGTGGACCTGCCGGAACTTTCCAGGGACCTGCTGACGCCGGCTCAGCTCGACCTGTTCTCCACCGGGCAGGGAAGGACCGGCACCCCGTCGGGAATCCTGATGACGTCGGGGGGGCCCATGCTGGTCGTCAGCGCGCCGATCCTCCGGGCCGACGGGACGGGGCCGGCGGCGGGCTTCCTTCTGCTGGGACGCTTCCTGGACGCCGACCTGGTCGACCGGCTCGGCCGGCAGGTCCATGCCCGCTTCACCCTCGACCCGGTCGACGCCGGCGGCGGGGCCTCGGGCGGGGCGGGCGCTTCGGCGGGGCCGGCGCCGACAGTCCAGGAACCGACCGGGGAACTGGCGCGGGACCGGAAGGCCGAGGCGCCGCGGAACCGGGAGTTGACGGTCGGGGGGATCATCTGACGGTCCGCACCGTGCTCAGCGACATCGCGGGCAAGCCCGCCCTGGTTGTGGAAACCAGCTACGCCCGCACCATCAGCGAGGCCGGCAGCAGCATGGTAAACTACGTGATCGCGCTGATGGCCGCGGTGCTGGCGCTCGCCGGACTGGCGATCCTGCTGATGCTGAACCGGACGGTCGTCAAGCCGGTAGCCCACCTGATGCAGCGGGTCCTGGAGGCGCGCGGCTGCGCCGCCCCGGAGCCGGCCGCGTCGGCCGGTTTCTCCGCCGCCGCCGGGGGCAAGTCCGACGAGATCGTGATCCTGGGGAACGAGTTCGAGCGCACCATCCAGCAGCTCGACGAAACCCAGAAGCGGCTGGTCGAGCAGAGCTTCTATACCGGCATGGCGGAGCTTGTCGGCGGCATGACCCACAATGTCCGGAATGCGCTGACCCCGATCTCGATCAAGCTGTGGCATATCGGTCGGGCGCTCGACATGGCGCATCTCGACAGGATGGAAGCCGCGGTCGAGCGGGTCGAGGCGGCGACCGCCGACCGGCAGGACTGCGCGCTCGCGGTGACGTACCTGAAGGCCTGCATGGAGCATCTGCGCACCAGCCACTCGACCATCGAGACCGACATCGGGGTGATCGGCGACCAGGCGACCCAGATCGAGCAGATATTCTATGATCATGAGCGTTTCAGCCGGGCGAAACGGCAGGTTGAAACGATCGATATTTGCCGGGTGGTCGACGAGGCCTCGAAACTGTTGCAGAATGGCGAGAAGATCAGGATCGCGGTGGCGCCCGCCGTGGCGAAGCTGCCCGCCGTCCGCGGTCACCACGTCGTCCTGACCCAGGTGTTCGGCAACCTGATCGTGAATGCCGAGGAGTCGATCCTGGCTTCGGGTCATGGGGCCGGAACGATCTCGATCAATGGCGAACTGGTGAGGCGCGACGGCGTGGACATGGTGGAACTGCACGTTTCCGACGATGGGCAGGGTATTCCGGAGGACAAGCTGGACCGGATCTTCGAGCGCGGCTACAGCACCCGCCGGGTTCACAGCGGTGGCATCGGGCTGCACTGGTGCGCGAACAGTCTGGCTGGAATGGGCGGCGGCATATGGGCGGTCAGCGAAGGCATCGGCCGGGGCGCGCGGATGGTGGTCCGGCTCCCGGCCAGGAAGCGGGTCTACAACTTCGACACCCTGAAAGAGACGGCGTGAGAATGACCAAGCCTTTCCGCGTCCTCGTGGCGGATGACGAACCCATGCTGCTCGACAGCTACCGCTACGTCATCGAAGACCTGGCGCCCCGGCGCGACCGCATCACCGAGATCGAGGAACAGCTTTTCGGCCGGTCCGACGACCCCGCGAACCTCGAGGTGGAACTGGTCTGCGTGCGCCAGGGCGAGCCGGCCGTCTCCCAGGTCGAGGAGGGGCTGAAGAGCGGGCGGCCGTTCGGCGCGGCATTCCTGGACGTCCGCATGCCGCCCGGCATCTCCGGGCTGGAGGCGGCCAGACGCATCCGGGACCTGGACAGCCTGATCAGCATCGTGATCGTCAGCGGGTTCACCGGGGTGGACGCCCGCGAGATCACCCGCGACATCCCGCCGGCCGACCGCCTGTTCTTCCTGGCCAAGCCGTTCCAGGCCCGCGAACTCCAGCAATATGTCCTGTCCTTCTCCGCCCGGCACGAGAGCGACCGGAAGATGCTCGAAGCGGAGGCCGCGCGGAGCCGGAACCTGCACCAGTATTGCGGCTGACGGTTTCGCGGACCGGCGATCCCGGGCAACTGGTTAACCGCTCGGAAATGCATTCCCGCTAGGCTGCGGCGGCAAGCCGCTCAGTCCTATCCGGGGATACAGTTCCATGCGCCGTCCCGTTGCCGCCGTCGCCCTCCTGCTCGTCCTCGGCGCCTGCCAGGCCGCTCCGCCCAGGCCGGAAACGACGGTCGCTGCCCCTCCGGCCCCCGGCGCGGCTCCGCGGTTCGAGACGGTCCAAGGGACATGGGTCGCGGCCAAGGCGGCCAACCTGCGCGCCGGGCCCGGCACGGATTTCCCGATCGTCGGCGGGGTCCGGCCGGGCGACCCGCTCCACGTGCTGGGCCGGGCGCCGGGGACCGAATGGCTCGCAGTACGGCAGGGGAGTTCACAAGCGTTCATCCATACGCGGCTGATCCACCAGACCGACGAGCCTCCGCCGGTGACCCAGCAGGCCGTCGCCGCGATGCCGGCCCCGATCCGCCAGATCGCCCCGACCGCACCCGCCAGCGTGCCGGCCTCATCCCCACCAGCCCCCGCGCCGGCAACCGTGCCGACCAGCACGCCCGTGGCCGCCCCGACCGCGGCGATCGGTGCGACGGCTGGCGCGCCCATAGTCCTGACAGACTCGCAGACCCGAACCGGAGCGGCGTCGAGGGGCGTCGGCGACTGGGTGGCGACCGGCGCTCCCGTGCCGCTCAGGCCGATCGCCCGCTGACCGAGCGCAACGCCGCCCGGCGTTTCGGGGCGGGCAGGGTGACGGTCACCGTCGTGCCGTGTCCCGGTTCGCTGGCCAGGCTGAGTTCGCCGCCGTGCAGTTCCGCCAGCATCTTGGCCAGCGGCAAGCCGAGCCCGGTGCCCTGGTGCCGCCGCGACATCGAATCGTCAAGCTGGCGGAAAGGTTCCAGGGCGATCCGGATATCCTCCGGCCGCATGCCGACGCCGGTATCCCGCACGCTGATCTCCAGGCCGCCTTCGGCCGGCCAGCGGACGGCGACATCGACGCGTCCGCCGGTCGGGGTGAACTTCACGGCATTGGACAGCAGGTTCAGGATGATCTGACGCAGCCGCACCTTGTCGGCGGTGATCTCGACCGGATGCGCGGGCAGGCTAGTCTCCAGCGCCACTTGGCCCTGGTGCGCCTCGCTTTCCATCAGGCTGGCGCAGGATCTCACCAGGGCGGAGACATCGACGGTCTCCGGGTGCAGTTCCATGCGCCCGGCCTCCACCTTCGACAGGTCGAGCACGTCGCCGATCACCTCCAGCAGGTGCGAGCCGGAGGAATTGATGGCGGCGGCATATTCCTTCTGCTTGGGTGTCAGCGGTCCGAAGAACTCGCGCAGCAGCATGTCGGAGAAGCCGATGATCGCGTTGAGCGGCGTGCGCAGTTCGTGGCTCATGTTCGCCAGGAAATGGCTTTTGACCCGGCTCGCCGCTTCGGCCTCGGCGCAGGCGTCGAGCGCCCGCTGTTCCGCCATGCGCCGCGCGGTCACGTCGGTGTGGGTTCCTATCATGCGGCGCGCGCCACCGGCAGCGTTGCGCGTCACGACCTTGCCGCGCGCCAGGATCCAGTGCCAGCCGCCGTCCTTCGCCCGCATCCGGTGCTCGACCTCGTAGCTCGCGCTGCGGCCCTGGCGGCATTCGGCCAGGGCCCTCATCACCTCGGGCAGGTCGTCCGGATGGACCAGGCTTTCCCACGCGCCCGTCCTGGGTTCGATCTCGTTCGGCTGGTAGCCCAGCATGGTCGCCCATCGCGCGCTGAAATGGGCCTCTCCGGTCTCGATGTTCCAGTCCCACAGCCCGTCGCGCGCCGCGTCCATCGCCAGCGCCAGCCGCTCCTCGCTGGTGGCCAGATGTTCGGCGAACTGCCGGGCCCGCGACAGGACGAGGGCGAGCAGCAGGCCCATGATCAGGCCGACCACCACGAGCGGGGGGAGGAACCAGTTCAGGAAGTCGCGTCCCGGCGTGGGTGGGTTCCAGGTCAGCATCGCCAGGTTGTTCCCCAGGGGAGTCCGCAAGGGGGCGATCAGCGATCCCGGCCTGTCCGCTCCCGGCGGCAGGATCGCGAAGTCATGGACATGGGCGGTCTGGCCGATGTTATCGAGGAACTTGCCGTCCATCCTGCGCAGGATGACGAGCGTGCCGAGCGGAGGCGGCTCGGAAAAGTCGGTACTGCCTGCTTCCGGGGTGAAACGCGAGACCGCCGCGATATTCATGCCGCCGCCAAGATCGAGGATCCCCGTCGCGACGACAGGTTCCTCCGGTCCTGATGCCATGGCCTGGCGGACCAGCTGCCGGAGTTCCGGATCCGCGCCTACTCCCGGGCTCCCGTCCGGCCCGCCTTGGAAAGCGTCGTCGGTGCGGCCGTAGATCTGCGTGCCGCCCTGGTTGAATACGAAGACGGCGGCCGCGCCGTGCTGGTCGATCAGGTAGCCACCGAAGTCACTGTCGGCATAATCGGCGTCGAACTCGATGAAGAGCCGGGTGATCGGCTCGTCCCACCAAGTGTAGTCCTTGGCGAGCACGGCGAGCGCGGCCTTCTCTTCGGCCAGCGCATGCTCGACCATCCGCCTGGAGTCGCTCGCCGCCTGCTTGTCCTGCCAGAATGCCGAAACGCTCGCCAGTCCGAAGATGGTGGCGGCACCCACGGCGAACATGACCACGACAGGAAGCACCAGGCGTCGAACGAGCGGTGAACCCGGAAGCACTATCATCCAGCTTCCTCCAGAGAGCATTATCGCCCCTCGTTCGAGATTATTAAGCCTATGCCGCCTCGATCAACAGTCTAAAGGTTCTCCTGCATCTGAGGAAGGTGATAGCGCGAACGGCGGTTCAATCAAAACATGGTACGGACCAGTTATTGTCGAAGTTCCGGGTCGGCAAGCATGACGTTTACGTTCACGTCAATCCTGTCTGGTGCGGGGATCCCGTGCCAGGGGGGCACAGCTGTACGGCTCGATGATTGCCACGAGCGCAAAAGTAACATGTACAGGCGGCAACACCCCCATTCGTCATGACCGGGCTTGATCCGCGGCTGTCCGGCACGGCAATTGCTGTGCCGGACAGCCGCGGCCCGGATCCGGGTTTCCTGTTCGCCGGCATTCGCGGGCGCAAGATCGTCAGTCATCCTCCTCCTTGACTTGAGCATGGGCGAGCAGTGCCACCAATCCCACTCCGCCGACCACATTGCCCAGCAGCGTCGGCACCAGGAACCCGATCGCGTATTCGCTCCAATCCACCGCTCCGGCGAAGGCGGCATAGGCCACCTCCACCGATCCGGCGATGATGTGGGAAAGCTGGCCGAGGGCCACCAGATAGGTGAGCCCGATGATCACGAAGGGCTTCGCCGAACCGGCCAGGGGCAGCAGCCAGACCAGCAGGGCGATGATCCAGCCGGCGAAGATCGCTTTGGCGAACGTGGCCATGGGGCTCGGCTCCGCGGCGTGAAGGCCGAGCTGCAGGAACTGTTCCTTGGCTTCGGGCGAGAAGACTCCCGTCGATTCGACGCCGAAGGCGAAGAGCAGCGTGCCGAGGATGTTGGCTGCGAAGACGATAGCCCAGAGCCTGACCACGTCGCGCAGCCCGACCCAGCTCCGCTCGTACAGGAGGGGCAGGATCACGGTCAGCGTGTTCTCCGTGAACAATTGCTGCCGGCCCAGGATGACGATCAGGAAGCCGAAGCTGTACCCGAAGCTGCTGATCAGCGGCCGCCACGGCTCGTCCGGCAGACCCGCGCGGAGCAGCCCGTCGCCTACCATGGAGAAGCCCATGGAAAGACCGGCCGCCAGCGCCGACCACATCAGCGAGGATGCCGGGCGCCGAAGTTCCTCCTCTCCCTCCTTGCGTACCGCCTCGTAGACGATGAGGGAGCGGGGAGCGGAGATGTTGTCGACGTTCTGACGCTCTTGCGAGGCGAGCCTGGAGGATGGAACGTGCCGGGTATCTACCATGGAAGGATCCGATCTGACGGTTGACCCAGCCACAACAGGCGTACGGCACATTCGGCGGCCCGGAAACTGGATGGCCGGCCGGGACGCGCACCCGGCGGATCAGTCCGCGTCGGCCGTTTCCTGCGCGAGCGCGGGCCGGTAGAGGCTCTGGGGAGCCATCGGCATCGGGGAGCGCCGGGGCAGGGCCGGACGCGCGCCTATCCCGGCGATGCCGTCGGGCGCGCCCGGGGCCGCGGCGCGCATCCGGGCCGCCATCTCGGTCAGTTCGGGCTCGGGGGCCACCTCCGCCGGGATCAGGAACAGGCCGAGCCGGCGGGCCGCCAGGCCGGCGCCGCGCCGGCTCGACCAGCTCGTGAGGACCGGGCTGAGCACCAGGCCGGCGATGATCGGCGACATCCACCAGAACAGCACGGGACCGACCAGCAGCGCCGTCGAGGCCAGGACGAGGCCCAGGATCACATGCACCGCATGGCGCTGGAACGCCTCGCCCAGCCCCACGCCGCGGTCGCCGCGCGGCTGGGCGTCCCAGGAGACGATCCGCCCGACCAGGGTCGAGACGACGAAGCGCGTGTAATAGGCCATGTGGACCGGCGCCTGCAGCGTCGAGAACACCTGTTCCAGCAGCGCACTGGCCAGCAGGCGCGGGGCGCCCCCGAATCCGGCCCGCGCCCTGGCGTCGGCCAGGACGGCCGCCAGGCTCAGCAGCTTGGGCAGGAACAGCAGCGTCACGGTCAGGGCGAACATGGCAGCCGCCGCGGCGCCGGGATTGAACAGACCGGAGGTCAGCAGGCCGTAGCCGCCGCGCTCCTCCCCCAGGATCAGCTGGCCGGCCGACAGCACCAGGAAGGCGAACCATACCGGGGCGGAGACGTAGCACATGATGCCCATCAGGATGTGCAGGCGGCCCGGCCAGCGGATGCCGTGGGCCGGCAGGAAGCGCATGTGCTGGAGGTTGCCCTGCGCCCAGCGCCGGTCGCGGCCGGCATAGTCGATGGTATTGGCGGGGATCTCCTCCCACGTGCCGCCGAGCAGGGGGAGCACCCAGGTCTCCCATGGGCCGCGCCGCATCAAGCAGGCTTCGACCACGTCGTGGCACAGGATCTCGCCGCCCAGCGGGGCCTTGCCGGGCAGCACCGGCAGGTCGCAGTGGTCCATGAAGGCCTTGACCCGGACGATGGCGTTGTGACCCCAGTAGTTGGCGTCCTCCTGCTGCCAGAAGTTCAGTCCCAGCACCGACAGGGGCGTGTAGAGGTTGGCCGCGAACTGGTGGATGCGGGCGAACAGCGTCTCCCGGTTGACCGGATGGGACACGGTCTGGATCAGGCCGATCCGGGAGTTGTCCTCCATCAGCCGGATCATGCGGCGGATCGTGTCGCCGCCCATCAGGCTGTCCGCGTCCAGCACCACCATGAAGTCGTACCGATGTCCCCAGTTGGTGCAGAAATCGGCGAGGTTGCCGGCCTTGCGCCCGCCGTTGTCATGGCGCCTGCGGTAGAACACCGCCGGCAGCCCCGGCCGTCCGGCGAATTCCGACAGCAGGGCGTCGTAGGCGCGCTCCTCCGCGCGCCAGATCGCCTCGTCGCGGGTGTCGCTCAGCACGAACAGGTCGATCCGTCCGACATCGCCGGTCCGCTCCAGGGAGCGGGCCATCACCGCGACGGCGGCGAACACCGCGGCGACGTCCTCGTTGTAGATCGGGAGCACCACCGCGGTCCGGGCCCTGGGCGGGGTCATGACGTCGATGCCGGCGGCGGTCCGCTCCAGCGGTGGAAAGGCGCGCCTGCCCAGGCAATGCAGGACGAAGCCCAGCACCACCTGCCAGCCGTTCAGCGCCAGCCAGCCCAGGTTGAGCGTGAACAGGGTCACCAGCACCCAGTCCAGCCCGGTCCGGGGTCCGCCCATCGCCTCGGCCGCAAGCACCGCCGAAAGCAGGGTCAGAAAAAGCGCCGGGCCCAGAAACAATGCCCTGCGCACCGCAAGGGGCAGGCGCGGCGGAGTCTCGGCCGAGGGATCGAGCGTCATGGAACAGGTGGCCTTCCGGGAAGTTATTGCTGGGCACGGCGCCCCTGAATGGGGCCGAGGACAGGGCTTATCGATGAACCACCGCGCCGACGATTTTATTCTGCGGGAACGGATATTTTCACGCCGAGCGTTCTTATCCGGATCCGCCGGCTTGGGAAGTGCCTTGCTGCTGTGCGGTCCCGGCATAGGGCGCAATCGTGGCATCGCAAGGGCGGAGGAAAGCTTCGGGTTCGAGCAGGTCAGGCGCATGGCGGCCGCGCTGGCGTCCCGGCCCTACCAGCCGCCCGACGAGGTCATGCCGGCGGTGCTGCGCGACATGAGCTACGACCAGTACCGCGCGATCCGTTTCCGGCCGTCCAGCGCCCTGTGGGCCGACGGGGGCGGATTCAAGGCGCAGTTCTTTCATCGGGGCTTCCTTTATCGGCGGCGGGTTCGCGTCGGCGTGATCGAGGGCGGTACCGTGACGCCGGTGGCCTACCGACCGGACATGTTCGACCTCGGCGGCCTCGACGTCCCGGACATGCCGGACCTGGGGTTCGCGGGGGTTCGGCTGCACCATCCCGCCGGCGGCGGGTCCACCGGCGACGAGTTCGCGGTGTTCCTCGGCGCGTCCTATTTCCGGCTGATCGCCCGGGGGCAGGAGTATGGGATTTCCGGCCGGGGGGTCGCGGTCAATACCGGCGGCTCCGAGCCGGAGGAGTTTCCCGACTTCACGGAGTTCTGGATCGAGCGTCCGGGGGCGGGAGCGGAGGAGATCACCGTGCTGGCGCTGCTCGACGGACCGAGCGTGACCGGCGCCTTCCGGTTCCGGTTGCGGCCCGGCGACACCACCGGGGCGCAGGTCGACGCCTCGCTGATCCTGCGCCAGCCGGTCGGCCGGCTCGGTCTGGCGCCGCTGACCAGCATGTTCCTCCATGGCGAGAACGGCCCGCGCGGTTTCGACGATTTCCGGCCGGAGATGCACGACAGCGACGGGCTGCTGATGCTGGACGGCGCCGGGGTTTGGAGCTGGCGCCCTCTTGTCAACGGCCGCCCGGCGCCGCTCGCCACCGGCTACGCGATGGCCGGCCCGAAAGGCTTCGGGCTGATGCAGCGGGACCGCGACTTCGCCAGCTACCTGGATGTTCAGGCCATGCACGAGCGCCGGCCCAGCTTCTGGGTCGAGCCGCGGGGCGATTGGGGACAGGGCGCTCTCGAACTCTACGAATTCCCGTCCCTGGAGGAGTACAACGACAACATCGTGGCCTATTGGGTGCCGCAACGGGCACCGGAGCCGGGCCGGCCGCTGGACTTCGGATACGCCCTGACCGTGATGGGCGGCGGGACCGGCCTGCATCCGCTGGGCCGTGTGACGGGCACGCGCATCGGCTCGGCCGAGCGGTTGCGGCCGACGGTGCCGCCCTCGCCGGAGCGCCGGTTCTTCGTGGTTGATTTCGAGGGGGACGGACTGCCGGGTCACGGCTCCGGCCTTTCCGCGGATGTCACCGCTTCCGCCGGCGCGGTGGTCGAGCCGATCGTCGAACATGTGCCGCAGACCGGGGGATGGCGCCTGTATTTCGAGTATCGGCCGGGGAAGGCCGGGCCGGCGGAGCTGGCGGCGCGGCTGATGCGGGGCGATCGGGTCATGACGGAGACATGGCGCTTTACCTGGTGACGTCCAGTCGCCGGGCGGCCAGCCGCTCCGCCGCCGCCGTGAGGCATGCGGAGATCCGGCGCGCCACGCCGGGGCTGGTGCAGACATAGGTCGGGCTCGGGTGCGGCATGGCAAGGCAGGGGATGTTCCGGGCCTCCAGCAGGCTCCGGGCGGCCTCGGCCTTGCGCCCGGCGGTGACGACCAGTTCCAACCCCGGCAGCAGGTCCAGGAAGTCGGGCAGGTGGAGCAGCCCTTCGGCGACCTGAGCGCGGGTCGGATTGCGGTTGGGCGTGCCCGGAACCTGGATCAGCCACGGGACGATGTTCCAGATCACCGTTTCCACACGAGCGATGCCGGCCTGTTCCAGGAAACGGAACAGGTTCGCGGCGGTCCCCGTGGGGTTGTCCCGCGACACGAACCCGGTGGCCCGCATCTTGGGTCCCGGCGTCTCCAGCAGGATCAGCAGCCGGGCCGCCACGCCGCCGTCGAGCGGGTCGGCCAGCGGAACCGGGCTGCCCGTGCGGGCGGCCAGATCCCTGGCGTACCGGGTCAGCGGCTGCACGTGCGCGCTGTCAGCCAGCGTCCTGCGCCGGGCCAGCTCGCCCGGATCGCGCAACGCCCTGGGGAGTGAAGCCCAGGGCGAGACCTGATGTGGGATTGTAATGTGGTCAGTCAATTTCGGATTTTATTTTAATTGATGTTAGGCGTTCATTAGTAGCTATAAGAATTTGAACCGCATTCCACAAAAGGAAACATAGTATCCATATGTATATTTGGGTAGCCCGGATGAACGAAACTTCTCACCAATTGGCGAATGTCCTGTTTGGATCTGCCAACCATCCTCCGTTGCCACTGATGCGAGTTCAAAGTCGGCGCGCCCGCGCCCGACGAAATTCCGGAGGATCTATGAGCGAGATGCCTGCACGCCGTCTCGGCGTTGCAATCGTTGGTTTGGGTGGGGCCGTCGCAACGACGGTCGCAGCCGGGCTGGAAATGATCCGCCGCGGCGCCGTCGACCTGTCGGGGTTGCCGCTGGCCGATGTCTCCCACGCCGGACTGGCGCCTTACAAGAACATCAGCCTGGCCGGCTGGGATCTTTATCCGGACGATCTCGCCTCCGCCGTCAGGCAGCACGGCGTCCTGGGGCCGGCCGAACTGGATCTGGTCCGCACCCAGTTGGAAGCGGTCCGACCCTGGCCCGCCATCGGAAACGTGAAGTTCTGCCGCAACGTCGCCGGCCGCGAGGGGGCGAACCTGACCTCCATGCGCGACCAGGTGGCGAGCCTGAAGGACGACCTGACCCGGTTCAAAGCCGACAGCGGCGTCGACGACCTGGTGGTGGTCCACCTCGCCTCGACCGAACGGCTGGTCGATACCAAGCTGCCGCAGTTCGCGACGCCGGAAGCGTTCGAGATGGCTCTCGACGCCGACGATCCGGAGATCGGGCCGGCGATGCTCTATGCCTATGCCGCGATCACCAACGGCATCCCGTACGGAAACTTCACTCCCAGCGTCTCGGCCGACATTCCGGCGCTGAAGGAACTGGCGCGGCGGCGCGGCGTGCCCATCGCCGGCAAGGACGGCAAGACCGGGCAGACCCTGATCAAGACCGTGATAGCGCCGGCGCTGCGCGGGCGCTCGCTGAAGGTGGACGGCTGGTACTCCACCAACATCCTGGGCAACCGGGACGGTTTGGCGCTGGACGATCCGAGTTCGCTGGCGTCCAAGCTGGACACCAAGGGATCGGTGCTCGACAGCATCCTCGGCTACAAGGTCGAGAACCATAAGGTGTTCATCCACTACTATCCGCCGCGCGGCGACGACAAGGAGGCCTGGGACAACATCGACCTGACCGGTTTCCTCGGCCACCGCATGCAGATGAAGATCAACTTCCTGTGCAAGGACTCGATCCTGGCGGCCCCGCTGGTGATCGAGATCGCCCGGTGCCTGGATCTGGCGAAGCAGCGCGGACAGGGCGGCGTGCTGGAGGAACTGGGCGTCTTCTTCAAGGCGCCGCTGATGCCGAACGGTGCCGAGCCGGAGCACGCCTGGCCCGAGCAGGAGCGCCGGTTCCGGGCCTGGCTCGACAGGTCGGCCGGTTCCGGTTCCGGAACCGCCACCGAGCGCAGCGAGCAGTCCCTGAAGGCGGCCGCGGCGAGCCTTGCCGATGTCGGTTGACCGGGCACTGGTCCCGCTGCTGCGGGAGGTCAACGACCTGAAGCGGGTGCGGGCCGCCGGGATCGAGGGAACTCTGGCGGCGCGTGCCTTCCGGCGCACCTGGGCCCGGCTGGTGGCGGGGGACTCCCCCGCCACCGTCGCCCTGCGGGAAACCGCACTGGCTGTGGCCGCCGCCCGGCTCGGCGGCATCGACCGCGCCATGCTGACCCGCGCCGGACTCGACGACGATTCCGCGACCGCTGTCCTTCGGAACGGCTTCGACGCGGTGGCCGGCCCGGTCGATCCGATCCTGGCGGTCACGCTGCGCGACCATCTGGGCGAGCATGAACCCGCCGCCGCCGAGCCGCCGGCCTTCGTCCACGACCTGGAGCGGCAGCCGCGCGCGGGCGCCACCCGGCCGGGACACCCCCGGCTGGTGCTTGAGCCGCCGGAGAGCCATGCCGACCATTGCTTCGTCACGGCCGTTTCGGCGGTGCTGGTCGGCCCTTCCTACGGGGCCGACCCGGCGGGGCCGTTCCTGGCCGGCCTGTGCCACCATTTCCACAACGCCGTCCTTCCCGACAGCGGCTTCGCGGGGAGATGCTGCTGGGCGACCATCTGGACCCGGTCATCAGGACCCTGACCTACGAGATCATCGCGACGCTGCCGGACCATCTGGCCCATGCCTGCGAACAGGCCCGCAAGCTCCTGCCGCACGCGGAAACGCCCGAGGCGAAGGCGTTCCACACGGCGGACGTGATCGACCGCATCCTCCAGATGGACCATTATGCCCGGGCCGCCGGATTCGAGCTGCGCCACGCGGTCGAGGAGATGGAACTGGTCCATGCCGGTCCGCTTCAGGACTTCCAGACAGGCATGCTGCGCAACGTCGGACTGATGCGGTGACGGAAGGCCTGACCCTGCTGAGCCCGACGACCGGCCGGCCGCTGCGCGCCGAAGGTCCGGGCTATCTTGCCGACGGGACGGAGCGCTGGCCCGTTGTGGCCGGCATCCCGTTCCTGCGCACCGGCCGCGAGGGTTTGCGCGATGCGGCGCTGGCGGCGCTCGACCGCGGCGACGAGCGCGCGGCCCTGGCGCTGCTGCTGCGCGACCAGGACGACTGGGCCCGCCTCCCGCCGCCCTCGCTGGACGCCGCCGGAGGCCTCGCCGACGCGGTCGGGCACATGACCCTGCGCGAGACCATGGCGACGCTGAACTTCGGGCCGGTGGCCCACTACTTCGCCCACCGCTGGTCGGCCCCGACATTCCTGTCCGCCCTGGGACTGCTGGAAACCCGCTGGACCGATCCGCCGCTGGTGCTGGAAATCGCCTGCGGCATCGGACAAATCCTGCGCGACCTGAACCGGCGTGGAACGGCCGTGGCCGGGATCGACGTGGTGTTCGCCAAGCTGTGGCTGGCCAAGACTTTCCTGCTTCCCGACGCTCCGCTGGTCTGCGCCGACGTCACGTCGGGCATCCCGGTGGCTCTGCCGGAAGGGACGGCGATCCTGTGCCACGACGCCTTTTACTTCATGCCGGAGCAGGAGCGGATCGCCGGCCATCTGATGCGGGCCGCCGGAGCCTCGGGAACGGTGCTGATCGGACACGCCCACAATGTGCGGTTCGAACACGGCATCGCCGGCCGGCCGCGCACGCCGGAGGAATACGGGGCGCTGTTCCCCGGCTGCCTGCTGTACGACGACGCGGAACTGGCCCGATCCCCGGCCCCGGCCCGCACGGCGGCGGAACTGGCGACGGTCGAGGCGGTCTCGCTCGCCTGGAGCGCCGGGACGGTGGATCCCCGGCCGGTCGACCTGCGCTCGCCGCATCCCGGCGCCAGGCTTCGGCTCAACCCGCTGCTGGAGCGCGACGGGAATCGGCTGCGGCCGGCTTGGCCGACGCCCGCCTTCGCCCGCGAATACGCGGCAGCTACCTATCTGGAGGCCGAGGTGCCGCCCGAAGACCTGCCGGAAGGCACATCCCGGATCGACGACCCCCGGATTCGGGACCTGGCCCGGCGCCGCATCCTGCTCGACCTGCCGGAGCGCTGGTGATGACGGACCGGCATCTGGGCTGGGCCGTGGTCGGGTGCGGCTGGGTCGCCCGCGATTACGTCATCCCGGCGATCCACGCGGCGCGGAACGGCCGCGTCGTGGCGCTGTGCGACCGCGACCCGTCGGGGCTGGGCAGCCTCGGCACCTCGGACCTGGCGGTCGTGCTGTCCGATCCCGCCGTCCAGGCCGTCTATGTCGCGACGCCCAACGACCAGCACATGCCGGTGGTCGTGGCCTGCGCCGCCGCCGGCAAGCATGTCCTGTGCGAGAAGCCGATGGCCACGCATTCGGCCGACGCGGAGATCATGGTCGCCGCCTGCGGGCAAGCCGGGGTGACCCTGGGCATCGCCTACGACCAGCGCTTCCACGCGGCGCATGTCCGCCTTCGGGAACTGGTGGCGGAGGGGGCGCTCGGCACGGTGACCCAGGCCCGCATCTTCTACGCCTGCTGGCTGCCCCCGGACTGGAGCCCCACGGATCGGACTTCCGGCGACCGGCATACCGACAACTGGCGGGCGGACCCCCGCCGGGCGGGGGGCGGCGCCCTGTGGGACCTGGCTCCCCACGGCATCGACCTGCTGGAGGTGCTGCTCGGCGGCTCCTGGGCGGAGCTTCGGGCCCTGGTCCAGCGGCGGGTCCATGATTATGCCGTGGATGACGGAGCCGTGCTGACCGGCCGGTTCGAGGACGGGACGCTGTGCACCATCCAGGTCGCCTACAACTGCCCCGACGCCTATCCCCGGCGGACGCTGGAACTGGTCGGGACCCGGGCGATGGCGGTCGCCACCGACACCATGGGCCAGACGCCCGGCGGCACCCTTTCCCTGATCGACGCCAGGACCGGCGCGCGTTCCGAAGTGCCGGTCCCCGGTGCCGGGCGAAGCCCGTTCCTGAACCAGATCGAGGCGTTCGGCGACGCCGTCCTGGCCGGCCGTCCCTTTCCCTATCCCTCCGAGCGCGACCTGCGCCTGTTCACCCTGATGGAGCGATCATGCCGCTGACCCAGTATGCCTGCTCCCACTGCGGGTTCTGGCAACCCTGGTTTGCCGGGCAGGACCCGATCGGCTGCCCGGTCTGCATGGACGTGCGGAACGCCCTGCCGCCGGACGGCTGGGACTTCCGCACGGTCGAGGACCTGACCGGAAAGGTCACCACCCGCTGGGCCGAGGCGATGCCCGGCATCGTGGGGTTTTCCTGCGAACCGGCGTTCGGCCTCGGCTCGACCGGCTGGCTGCTGCTCCGCGACGAGGGCAACATCGCCTTCGAGGGTGCGCCGTTCTATACGCCGGAGGCGCTGGACGAGATCGAGCGGCTGGGCGGCATCGGCATCCTGGCGGGCTCCCATCCCCACGGGTTCGGCGCGCTGTGGCAACTGGCCGAACGGTTCGACCCGGTCGTCGTGATCCACCGCGACGGGCTGCGCTACACCAAGGCGTTCCGCGTTTCCTGGCCGTCCGACGACGTCCACGCGCTGGCGCCCGGCCTGACCATGATCGCGACCCAGGGCCACTACGAGGGCCATGCCGTGCTGCACGACACCCGCGACCGGGCGCTGTTCTGCGGCGACTGCCTGAAGGTGGACCTGGACGGCGAGGGCCGGCCCGTGGCGCTGAGCTGCCACAAGGGCTTCCACTACCAGATCCCGCTGAGCCACGACGAGGTGCGCCGCTACCGCGCCGTCTTCGCCGAGCTGGATTTCGACCACGTCTTCACCCCGTTCGAGCACGCCGCCGGCGTCACTCGCGCCCACGCGCTGGGCTTGTTCGACCGCCTGCTGGCGGGAGCGCCGAGCACCCGCCCGATCCCGCTGGAGAGCCTCGCATGAGCCTGCAACCCGTCATCGAGGCCTATACCGCGAACCTGCCGCCGGGCGAGCTGGAGCATTTCCGGGTGGACGGGCTGGATCGCATCGGCGTGCCGGTCGTGTTCGCCTGCCACCGGCAACGGGACGGGGCTCAGTTCGACAGCTTCGGCTATGGCGCGAGTTTCGACCAGGCGCTGGTCGGCGTGCTGGGCGAGCTGGCCGAGAATGTCCAGGCCGACTCGGTCCTGCGGAAGGCGGAGCGGGTGCGCGGCAGCTACCGCGACCTCGTGGCAGCGCGCGGGGAACGCGGCGTCTGCGACCCGCTGACCCTGTGCCTGCCGGCCGGCTCCGACTATACCCCGGACAAGTTGCTGACCTGGGTGGCGGCGCGGCGCTTTCCCTCGGGCGAGCCGGTTCTGGTGCCGTACGAGTTCGCCGCCTGCTACCGGTCGCAGCTGGACGGCATCGAGCCTCTGACGACGCCGATCACCAACGGGCTGGGCGCCGGCGACAGCTTCGAGCGGGCGCTGGTCCACGGGCTTCTGGAACTGCTCCAGCGCGACGGCAACTGCATCGGCTTCCGCGCCATGGACCAGGGCCGCGTGCTCGACCTGTCCGGCGTGCGCGATCCCGACACGCTGCGGCTTCTGGCGCGCCTGGACGAGCTGGGCATCGACGTGATCGCCAAGCTGGCCGCGACGGATTTCGGCTTGGTCAACCTCTATGTCGTGGGCTCCGACCGCGACGGGCGCTCGACCGTGCCGATCATGCAGACCGCCTGCGGCGAGGCTTGCGACCTGGACCGCGAGCGGGCGCTGAACAAGGCCCTGCTGGAGTTCTGCTCCAGCCGGTCGCGCAAGGCCATGTCCCACGGCCCGCTGGATCTCGTCGGGCGCATCGCTCCCGAAGGTTACCTGGACCGCTACCGCGCCCGCCACGTCGCCGGCGCCGAGGAGCCGCGCGCGGTCGAGGCCATGGCCGCCTGGTGCGAACTCCCGTCCGGCGAACTGCGCGGGATGCTGTCGGACACCGTGCTGTCGCGGCGGACGACCGAGGCTTTCGCCGACCTGCCGTCCTCGCCCGCCGACACTCCCGCCGAGCGGCTGGAGCGGATCTCCGCCATCCTCACGACGGCGGGATTCGACATCCTCTACCTGGACCTGTCACCGCCCGACGGCGCGATTTCCGCCGTCAAGGCGATCGTGCCGGGGCTGGAGTGCGAGACCATGAGCTATCACCGAATCGGCGAGCGCGGCATCCGCCGCCTGATGGAGCGGGGCAGCCCCCTTGCCGGCGTCGGGACCCCGCCGGACGGGGCCGCCGCCGTGCCGCTGCCGCCCGATGCGGTCGAGCGGCTGGGCGGTCCGGGCTGGCTCGACGCCGCCGGCATCGACCGGATCGTCGGCCCGCTCTACCCGCTGTACCGCGAGCCGGAAAGCCACGCCGTCCGCTTCGCGCTCGAAGCGGCAAGATCCTGAAAAGAACAAAGCCGAGAGGCCCGGACATGCCCCTGCGTTTCGCCTACAACACCAACGGCGCCGCCAACCACCGGCTGGACGACGCGCTCACCCTGATCGCCGACAGCGGCTATGACGGGGTGGCCCTGACCCTGGACCATCATCATTTCGACCCGTTCGCCCCGGACCTGGAGGGCAGGGCGGAGGCCTTGGGATCGCGTCTGCGCAGCCTGGGGCTCGGCCTCGTGATCGAGACGGGCGCGCGCTACCTGCTCGACCCCCGCGTCAAGCACGAGCCGACCCTGCTGAATCCATCGGCCGAAGGGCGTGCCCTCCGCGTCGACTTCCTGACCCGCTGCGTCCGGATCGCGGCCATCTGCGAGGCGGAGGCCGTCTCCTTCTGGGCCGGCGTGCCGCAGCCGGGCGTCGTTCCCGCGACCGCCTGGGACTGGCTGGTCGAGGGCGTCGCCCAGGTCGCCGAGGCGGCGGCCGCGGACGGCGTCACCGTTGCGCTGGAGCCGGAACCCGGCATGCTGGTGGAGACCGTGGACGATTACGGCAGGCTCAGGGCCGACCTGGCGGAGCGCACGCCGGCACCGCTGCGCCTGGCGCTCGACACCGGTCACCTGCTGGTCACCGGCGAACGCGATCCCGCCGCCGCCGTGGGGGAGTTCGCCGGCGACCTCGGCACCGTCGCGATCGAGGACATGCGCCGGGGCGTCCACGAGCATCTCCCCTTCGGCCGGGGCGACATGGACATCCCGGCCGTGCTGGCGGCGCTGGACGCGATCGGGTTCGACCGGCTGGTCTGCGTCGAGCTGTCGCGGGAGAGCCACCGTGCCCACCTCGCCGTTCCCGAAAGCCTCCGGTGGCTGGAATCGCGGCTTCCCGCCGCGTCCGGCCAATCCCTTCGCCAAGCTTTTCGCCGGAGTGCCTGACCCATGCGGATCTGCTTCATCAGCCGGCGCTTCTTCCCCGCGATCTCGGGCATGAGCGTCTATGCCGCCAACCTGCTGCGCGAACTGGTGGCCGGCGGCCATGACGTCGTGATGATCTCCCAGTACCGCAACGACCCGGCGGGCTCCGCCGTCTACGGCGGCGGCCCGCCGCCCGCGGTGCCCGGCGTCAAGGTGATCGGGCTGGAATCCCTGGGCGAGCAGGAGGTCGGCCACGGCCGTCCGGCCGATTTCGAAGCCGACATGGAGGCGATGGTCGCCACGGCCCTGGCCGAACATGCCGCCGAGCCGTTCGACCTGGTCCACGCCCAGTACGGGTATCCCTGCGGCCTTGCGGCGCTGGAGGTCAGCCAGCGGCTGGACATCCCGAACGTCGTGTCGATCCAGGGGGGCGACGGCCACTGGGTCGGCACCTGCTGCGCCACCCACAAGCAGGCCATGCTGGCGGTTCTGAACCATGCCGGCGCCCTGATCATCGGCAGCAAGAGCTTCGCCGAGGAGGTCCGCGACCACCACGGCACCGACCTCGACCGCTTCGTCATCGTGCCGGGCGCTACCGACACCGAGCGCTTCCGTCCCCGGGCCGACCGCGACATCGGCGACCTGCAGGACGCTCCGGTGCTGCTCTACCACGGCCGCGTCGACCGCCGTAAAGGCGTGATGGAACTGCTCGACGCCTTCGCCCGGCTTCGGGAGGCGAGACCCACGCTGCGGCTGATCGTCTCGGGCATCGGGCCGGACGTGCAGGCGGTACGGGAGCGGGCATCCTCCGCGGAGTTCGCCGGGGCGGTGACCCTGACCGGCCATGCCGATTATTTCGCCGCCGCCGAGGTCTACCGCCGGGGCGACGTCTTCGTCTCGCCCACATACTCGGAAGGCTTCTCCAACACCATCCTGGAGGCCATGGCGAGCGGCCTGCCGATCGTCTCGACCAATGCCGTCGGCGTGGTCGATTGCCTCACCGACGGCTCCAACGCCCTGCTGGTGGAACCGCGCGACGTGGACGGCCTGGCATCCGCGATCGGCCGGATGCTCGACGACGGAGCCTTGCGCCGGCGGCTGGCCCACCAGTCCCTGGAGGAGGTCCGCAGCCTCTATTCCTGGCACGCGATCGGCCGCCGCATCCAGGAAATCTATGCCCAGGTCCGGGGAACGAGGCCGGACACCACCTGGACCGGCACCTATGATCCGGCCGCGGTGACGCGGGAGACCGCCGATCCGACCTGCCGGTTCCGGGCGGCCCCGCATCTGCTTTAGACCTGCCCATACCAGAGGAGGCGCCCCACGTGCCGTCACGCGCAGCGCTGTTCATCTCCCCCATCTCGACGACGTCGCCTTTTCCTGCGCCGGGACGCTGGCCATGCTCAAGGCGGCGGGCTGGCGGACCGTGCTCGCCACCGTCTTCACACGGTCGGTGCCGAGTCCCACCGGGTTCGCGCTCGCTTGCCAGACCGACAAGGGCTTGGCTCCGGAGGTGGACTACATGGCGGTCCGGCGGGAGGAGGACGCCGCGTTCGGGCGGACGCTGGGAGTGGACGAGGTCCACTGGCTCGACCTGCCCGAGGCGCCGCACCGGGGCTACGGCTCCGCCGTCGAACTCTTCTCGGCCATCCGGCCGGGGGACGAGGTCTGGCGGGAGGCGGCACACCGGATCGGCGCTCTTGCCGACCGGGTCGAGCCGGACCTGATGTTCGCCTGTCAAGCGATCGGCAACCATGTGGACCACCGGCAGACCGTCAGGGCGATGGTCCGCCTGGGCCGGCCCGCCGCCTGGTACAGGGACCTTCCCTACGTGATCCGGGCTCCGGAAGAGGCGCCGCCGCCGGGACTGCCCGGCGGGCTGGTGCCGCTGGCGATCCCCGTCTCCGACCATCTCCCGGCCAAGGTCGCCGGGGCCTGCTGCTACGCCACCCAGCTTCCTTTCCAGTTCGGCGGGGCGGACCGGGTCGGTTCGGCGCTGACGTCCTTCGCCGCCTACGAGGCGGGAAAGGCCGGCCGGGCCGGCCATGCCGAGCGCTTCCTGATCGACCCCCTTGCGGCCAAGTCCGTCAGTTCTGCATGACGCCGGTGCCGGGGGCCGCCGCCTGCGCCGCCGCCGACCGGCGCCGCAGCCAGACGGTCAAGTAGGTGCCAAGGCAGCCGCCGGCGCACATGAACAGGATGTAGACCGAATTCTCGGCGTACTGGACGACCACGGCGGCGCTCAGCATGTGCCAGACGAAAGCCAGCACCGCGGCCATTTCCGCCTGCATCGAGACGATGTAGTAGGTGTAGCGTGCGTAAAGGAAATCCAGCGCGAACGCGGACAGGAAGACGGCGGCGGCGATCGTCGGGCTGATGTCGAACATGGCTGCGGGCTTTGCGAAAGATGTTGTCCTGGAGACTGCCCGCGGGTTATCGCGCATTAAGGTTAACTCTAAGTAAACTACGGCGGCGTGATATGTTGCCGTCCGGCGGGTTATGGTTGACAACCCACCTCCGGAGCCCGATCACCGATCCATGAGAATACTGCTGCTAGAAGGCGACCTCATTCTGGCTGAAGCCGTTGCGGAGGCCTTGCGCGGGGCCGGATACGACCCGATCGGCCCCGTCACCGAAGTGGATGAAGCCATCACCCTGGCGGAACAGTTCCGCCCCGATCTGGCGCTGATCAACATCGACCTTCCGGCCGGGCGCGGGCTGGGCGTCGTTGTCGCCCGGACGATCGCCCGCAACTGGAACATCAAGTCGCTGTTCACCGCGGGCGACAAGGAGATCGCGCGGCGGAACCGCGACGTCGCCTTCGGATACCTCGCCGGTCCCGCGACGGTCAGCGAACTGGTCGAATGCATCGAGGCGATCCGGCTGATCCGCAAGGGGGAGTTCCCGATGCGGATCCCGAAGCGGCTGTCGCCGTTCCTGTGACGGAGCCTATGCTGCGCCGCAGCAAAAGCGTCGTTTTGTCACAATCCCGATGGGCAGGTCTGCGCTTATCGTGTTTGCTGCATTGCAGCATAACGCGAGGTATCCGATGCTCGTCACGCTCTCGATGGTGTTTTGCCTGATCGCCGATCCGACCCAGTGCCGGACGGTCACTCCCCTGATCTCCGACGACCAGTATCTCACCATGTCGAACTGCCCCATCGCGGGGCAGACCGAGGGAGCCCGGTGGGTCGGCGAGCATCCGAATTACCGCATGACCCGTGTGCGCTGCCAGATGGGGAACAAACCGAAAGAACGGAGCGCCTGATTCCGCCGGCCTGTACACCCTCGCCGGCGCGTTCCGCCGGCGAGGGTGTCCTGGATCAGGTCGTGACGGATCAGGTCGTGACGTTGATGCTGATCGCCGCCGTAGTGCCGGTCGAGATGCTGCCGGACAGCAGGTTCAGGCTGACATTCGTGGTCATGCCGGGCGTCCCGTTGTCGTAGGACGTGCTGATCACCGATGCCGACTTGCCGTCGCTGGTCAGCGCCATGAAGCGCTTGGGATCGATCGCGATGTTGTTGGCGGTGGTGGTCGAGTTGTCCGCCGCGGTGAAGGAGCGCAGCGAATAGGTGTTGGTCACGCCGCCGTCCGCCGAAGTCAAGTCGAAGAAATCCGACATCTTCAAGCCGCGTGTCCCGAAGCCGAACAGTTCGGACTCGTTGTTAAGGAAGCCGTCGGCGTTGACGTCGTAGCCCAGCATGGTCTGGGAGTTGAAGCCGCCGAACTTGTCGGCCGCCGACTTGTACGCGTCGTACGCACGCGACTGGAAGGCGTCGAGGTACTTCTGCTTCGTCGTCGGGTCGGTGATCCAGGTGGGATCCTCCGCGGTCGGGTAGGCGCCCTGCTTCAACTCCAGGAAGACGGCGGAGTCCATGGTGTCGAAATTGACCAGCGAGCCGAACTTGGCGGCGTTGTCGCTCGTCAGGTTCGTGGCGGTGACCGAGATGTCGCCGTTGAGCTTGCCGCTGCTGTAATCATAGGAGAGCGCGTTGCCCAGGGTGGAGAACTTCTGCTCCTTGACCGCGGTTCCGCTCTCCGTGAACTTGGCGGCGGCTTCCGCCTGCCGTTCCGGCGTCAGGGAGTCCCAGATCCTCTTGCGGTCGTCCGTTGCGAGCCGCAGGTTCGAGAGATACCCGGAAGGCATGCTGGCTGCGGTTGCCGAGGTCGTAGACATCGCCCACTCTCCAATCCTATGCGTTCTGCGTCGGACCAATGCAAATGGTGTGCCTCAGTTTTCGATGCACGGCGCAAGAGTATAACAAGCGCCGCGGATTCGCAAGGGAGACCGGAGCCGGCTATTCCTGCTACCCGCCGCGGCAAGTCTTGCCGGGCCACTCGCGGTCCGGGCGGCGCTGTTTGCCGGGTCGGGGGAACCGGAACCGCTCGACGCTGTTGCGATGTACGACCCTCAGGTTCATCGAAGGCCGCTCCCCCGCCATGCCCGCGCCCAGTGCGAAACGATCGTCGGTGCCGTTCAGCCCAAGCTTCCGATGGGCCGGATACCTGCTGGGCTTTGCCTTCGGCGGGTTCTTCGACGGCATCCTGCTGCACCAGATCCTGCAATGGCACCATCTGCTGAGCGGACTGGACAGTCCCGCGCTGGCGGACATCCAGGTGCAGATCCTCGCCGACGGCCTGTTCCATCTCGCCATGTACGCGGTCGCCGGGGCGGGGCTCTGGCTGCTTTGGCGGACCCGGCGGGAGTTCGGCGGGGACGGAGCGGACAGGCTGCTGTTCGGCACCTTTCTGATCGGCTTCGGCGTCTGGCATATCGTGGACGCCGTCCTGAACCACTGGATCCTTGGACTGCACCATATCCGCATGGACAGCGACAGCCCGCTGATCTGGGACATGGTCTTCTTCGCGTTCGGGATCGCGGTGACTGCCGCCGGGTGGCTGACCCTGCGGAGCGGACCGAACGGCGGGGGAGGGCGGAGCAGAGGGGGCCTGGCGGCATCCGTGCTGACCCTGGCCGTCGTGATCGCCGGCCCCGTGGCGCTCCTGCCGCCGGCCGGCGTATCGACGGTGACGGCGCTGTTCCCGCCTGGCACCGCTCCCGGAGCGGTGCTGGCCGCCGCGGCGACCGTCGACGGCCGCGTGATCGCGGGCGCCGACGGGGTCTGGATCATCGACGTGCCGGACAGACTCCGGGCGCTCGCGCTGTACCGCGAGGGCGCCGTCCATGTGGGCGGATCGCTCTTCCCGATCGGCTGCTTCTCGGCCGGGCTGTCGTAAGCCGGGCTCAGCCCGGGGTGCAGCCCGGCGGCATCAGGTACAGCGAGCCGTCGGCGCGCTTGATCACGTAGCAGTTGGAGCCTTCGTAGGCCAGGATCGACAGGCTGTTGAACCCCCGCAGCCCCTTCAACTCCTTGGGAAGGTTGCCCGGCGGTATCTTCACGGGCTTGCCCTTGGCCGGAGAGTTCGGGTGGTCCTCGACCAGCGCGCCGACCAGTTCACCCCTGCTGTTCAGGATCAGCGCCAGCGTCGGATCGGGAATGCCCGCCTTCCGCAGCGCATCGACCGTCGTCTGGTCGAGTTGGGCTGTCGGCAGGTCGGACAGCGTGACGGCGGTCTGCGCGACGGCAGGGACGGATGTCATGAACAGGGCAGCGAAGACTCCTGCCGCGGCAATCCTCAGGAATGAACAAGGCATGACGGTCGCTCCTTGAGATAGAGGATCTTCAGGGTTCAGAAAGTAAGGGAAAGCCGTCCCAGCACCGTGCGCGCCGGGATGAAGCGTGGTCGTGTCATCGAGTTGGTGACCGAGTCGAGATCCTGGTACAGGAATTCTTCGTCTAAAATGTTCCGGACTTCAAGGCTGATCGATCCCCGGCGGTTGGGAAGCCGGAAGCCGAGCGATGCATCGACCGTGACGAAATTTTCGCGTGTCTGATCGAAGGACTGCGGCAGGCGCTCCTCGACCTGCTGGCTCACGAAGTTCGCCCCGACGCGGGCGAACAGGCCGTTGTCGGCGAAATAACGGACCTGGACCGGCACCGTCAGTGTGCGCAGCTCCGCGATGTCGACCTGCGGGTTGGCATTGTCGATGTCCTCCCACTGCGCTTCCACCGAGACCGCCCAGTCCCGGGAGGCGGCCCAGTAGAGATAGGCCCGTGTCTCGTCCTCCGTGCGCTCGTCGGTCCGGTACTCCGGCGGGTCGCGCTGCTCGACCAGCGGCACGTCGAGATCGCGGCGGACATACTCGATACCGCCGAAGACCGAACCGAAGGTCCCGCGGGCCAGCGTCGTATCGAGGCCGATGCCTTTGATCCAGGCGCTGGTCTGGTTGAACTCGTCGGTGAACTGGTTGAAGCCGGCGATCTGGGTCGGCTCCAGGGTCTGGTCGACGATCAGGAGCCGCTTGAAGGTCCGGAAGGCCGCGGCGCGCAGCCGCAGCCGGTCGGTGACGTCCCACTGGATGCCGGCTTTCGGATTGACCTCGCTGAAGTCGAGCACGCCGTTCTCGAATTTGTCGCCGCTGAGGCCGAGCGTCACGATCACGTCGCGCAAGGGGGTCAGGTTGACGTAGCCGTAGGCGTTGGTCTGCCGGTTCGTGAACCGTTCGGTGCTCGGAAAGCTCAGGCCCAGCGCCGGGATCTCGAAGGTCGAGACGTTCCTCTGGCGGATGCTCGCGAAACCGCCGCCCGCCGTCACGTTGAACAGGTCGCCCCGGTAGATGCCCTGGACTTGCGTATCGGTACCGGTCTGCCTGATGTCGTCCGTGAAGGTGAAGTCCTCCTCGGCCTGGACCTGATGGGACTCCCGGTCGCTGACGATCACCGAGGCCAGCAGGTCCACGCGCGGCGTCGGCGAGTAGCGCAAGCCGACGCGGGCGGTGTCCTGGTCGATGTCGGTCCGGCTGTCGCGCGAGAAGTCGTCCGGGTCGAAGTTCTGCGCCAGGTCGCCCTGTTCGCTGCGGCGGGACCGCAGTTCCGCCTGGAGGCTCAGGGTATCGGTCAGCGCCGCTTGGCCGAACAGCGTATAGATGTCGTACTCGACGTCGTTGTTCTCGCGATAGCCGTCGCTCTGGTAGTGGAACTGGCCGGCGCTGAAGGCCGCCCGTCCCACGATGCCGGACAGCGTCAGCTCGTCGGCGCGGGTGCCAAGGTTTCCGACGATGCCGGTGGCGTTCAGGCGGATCTGGTCACGCTCGAACAGGGCCCCGTACTCGTTGAACCCGGCCTCCGACGGAAGGGCGCCGGGCAGGATGTGCAGGTCGGTCGTGCTCAGGCTGGGCTGCACCGGGTCGATGGTGATCGGCTGGAGAAGCTGTGACCGGAGCAGGGCGCTCGACCTGGCGATCTCGTGCCGTTCCTGCTGTCCGTAGAGGTCGGACAGGAAACGCTCGACCGACGCGTTGCCGGGATCGGCGGCGAGCGACGCCGACCCCACGGGCAGGCCGAGGCGCTCGAATCCCAAGTCGCCGTAGATCCGGCCCAGCCCGGCGCCGCGGGTCGCCAGATCCTCGTTCAGCAACAGGCGCGAGCGGAAGGGTGCCCGGTTGTCGTTCAGCTCGATGGAGCGCTGGATCTCCGCCAGAGCCTCGACCGGCTGGTTGGCCGTCCGCAGCCGCAAACCTTCGAAGAGGAAGGGCGTCGGATCGTTCGGGTCGAGCTGCTTGGCGATCCCGTACTGTCCCGCCGCGCGGTCGTCGCGCCGTTCCTCGTCGTAGCCGCGGCCGAGATAGCTGCGGATCAGGGCGTTCTCGGTGTCCAGCCCGGCGGCGATTTCAATCTCGTTGCGTCCCGCCTCCAGGCGGCCCTGCCGGATCAGGGTCAAGCCCAGTCCCAGGCGGGGCTGCGGGTCTGCCGGCTCCAGCCGGATCGCGCGCTCGAACACCGCCTGCGCTTCCTGCGGCCGCTGGCGCACCAGCGCCGCGAAGCCCAGCACCGTCTGCGCCTGGCCCAGGTTCGGCGCCAGCTCGGCCGCCGCGCGCGCCGACCGTTCCGCTTCGCTCCTGTAGCCCAGGGTCAGCAGGATCTCGGCCAGCCGCGCGCGGGCCAGGGCATCGCCCGGCTGCGCCGCGACCGCTTCCTCCATGGTGGAGCGCGCCGCCTCCAGGTCGAGGGCGGCCTGCTGCGCATAGGACAGGGCGATCCGGGGCGGGGCGGAGCGGGGATCCAGCTCGACCGCCCGGAGGCCATCGGCCAGCGCCGGTTCCGTCTCGTTCTGGGCGACGCGGATGACGCTGCGCAGCGCCAGCGCGTCGGCGTTTCCGGGAGCCCGCGACAGCATGGCCTCGACCCCGGCGCGGGCTTCCCCGACCCGGCCGACTTCGAGCAGCAGCGACTGGCGGAACAGGGCGATGCGGTCGGCGACCGGCCCCGACGCGCCCGCTCCCTCCGCGGCGGCGCGGTCGAGCCGGGCGATGGCGCCTGCGAAATCACCCTGGCGTCGGAGCGCCAGCGCGTCGGCGATGGGGGCCGGCAGGTCCCCGGAGCCGGCCGACGGAGCGGCGGCGACCTCGGTTAGGATCGGCTGGTAATACAGCGTCCAGCGAGCCGCGTCGCGTGGACGGACCGCCACGCCCTGTACCGGCGCCGCGCCGGCGCGCGCCTCGGCCGTCCCCGCCGCGGCGAGGGTGACGGCGCCCCGGGCGTTGCTGGCGCGCACCTTGCCGTCGAATACCGTGACCGATGCCCGGTTCGCCTCGGCGAGCACCAGGAACTCCGTGCCCTCCACCGACGCGTTCACGAAAGGCGTGTCGATGCTGAGGCTGCGCGGGCGGTGGCTGAAGACCTGCATGATGCCCTTGATCAGGTCCAGCACCGACGGCTCGTCCACCGGCACCGCCCCGACCTGCAGCGTCGTCTCCTGGTCCAGGCGGAGCACCGAGTCGTTGGTCAGCGCGATGGCGGCCCGGCTGTACTTGCCGGTGCGCACCGTGTCGCCGGCGCACAGCGGATCCTCGATCGCGGCGGAACGCCACGAGCCATCCCCGGTCCTGCGCTCTACGCCTCCTTCCACCGACGCGATGCGCCCGACCGGCGCCGCGCAGCTTGCGTCGATGGACTGTGCCGCGGCGGGCGCCGCAGCGGCCGTTATGCCGGCGGCCAGCAATGCCAGTACCGAGGACTTGGGAGACTTGATGGTTATCATGGAATTCGAGCCTATGAAATAGCGGGATCCATTGACCCGAATGGTCGATCAGGGTAACTGAGCTCACCCGGTGCGGATCTGCCACAAGAACTATTAGCGTGCGCTTGCAACCTTTGATGCCGCACATGGCCCTTCAGCGGACATTATTTAAATCATGCGATATAGTACGTTCAAGCTAAAATTGCCTCAGTCATATGTCCGCTTTGTCATTTGACTTCGAGGCGGACTATGGCCGCATCGTCGTCGGCTGATTTACCGACAGACAGGTTCATACACCGGTTCAGGTGGAAGCGTGCCGGTCCATCGTTGGGGAATTCTTCGAGTACTTGGCGGAACAGGCCGACAGCCTCCGGCAGGTGGCCGGACTCGCAGGCCTCCAGGGCATCGCCGAAGCAGGCGGTCAGCCTGAGCTGGTCGGGTGTGGCCTCTTCCCGGCGCGCGATCAGCTCGTGGACGTCGAGTGCACCCGCTTTTCCCATCAGCCGGAAACGGCCGACCCGGCGGGTCAGGATTTCGCCGCCGAGATCGCCGACCACGGCGTCGGACGCCAGCAGCCTGGTTCCCAGGTGCTTGTTCAGCCCTTCGATGCGGGACGCGGTGTTGGGAATGTCGCCGACAACGCTCCAGGCGAAATGGCCCTTGCCGCCGACATTGCCGACCATGATCCAGCCGGCGTGCAGGCCGACCCGGGTCGGCATGGTGCGCCCGGGATTCTGGCGATTGAACCGTTCGACCGCATGGGTAAGGTCGAGCGCCGCCAGGGTGGCGCGCAGGCGGGGCTCGCGCTCCGGATTGGTGGCCGTCCACACGCTCATGACGCCGTCGCCGACCACGTCGGTGACCGTGCCGCCGTTGGCCTGGATCGGTTCGAACACGGCTGCGAAATAGGAGTCCAGCAGTGACGCCAGGTCGCGGGGAGTCATCGTTTCGGCGAGGGTCGTGAATCGCTCGGCGTCGGAGGCGACGCAGGCGCCATAGAGAAGGTCCCGCGCCCCGACAGGATTGATCGGGCTGTGCGCCAGATCGGCGGCGACCCGTTCCGGCAGGTAGTAGCGGATCGCCTCGGCGACGTTGCGGCGTTCCCGGTTGGCCGTGAGATACTGCCACAGCAATCCGCCGAACAGCGCCACCGGGACCTGGACCAGCATCGGAACGGCCACCGGCAGCCAGAGCTGCGACTGGCCGAACAGGGTCGCCGCGGCCGCGATCCAGCCGGCCGCCAGGAGCACCGTTGCCACGACGGCCAAGGTCGCCGGCAGGAGATAGGCCAGGAGGCCGATTGCGACGCCGAAGCCGACCACCAGTCCGAACTCCGCCGGTCGGCCCGGGGTCTTCAGGGTGGTGTTCTCCAGCAGATTGCCGAAAGCCGTCGCCGCGATCTCCACTCCGCTGATGTCGACGCCGTCGCTGGTGGAGAACACCGTATAAAAGGTGTCCAGGTTGGACGGCGTGCGCTCGGCGACGCCGATGAACACGGTCCGGCCCGTCAGGTCCGGCACGTCACGGCCTTCTATGAGGTCGGCGAAGGGGATGGTGGTCACCGTACCCGGCGGACCATAGAAGTTCAGGTAATAATGTTGCGGACCGTAATGCAGGCGGTCCATGGCCTCCAGCAGCCGGCGGTCGCGGTCATCGAGGCGGCCCGACGGCGGCGGCAGGCGCGCCGCCAGCCCGGCATCCTGGAGAAAGGCGCGCCGCACCGCCTGGGAGGCGCGCTGGACGGCGCCCGGTTCGTCCAGGAGATCGTTGTCCGGCGGCAGGTTCTCCAGTCCGGGAACGTCGGCCTCCCGCAGGCGGCTTAGCCAGGCCGGGTGCAGCGCCTCGGCATGCACCTGGAGGGCGGCGGCGGGCAGCGTCAGCCGGTCACCTTCCTTGAACGTCCAGAACTCGTTGGTCCGGGCGGCCACCTTGGGCAGCGGGAAGGGGGCCAGGGCGGCGGCGGCCTTGGCGAAGGGTTCGATCGGCGGCACCGATTTCAGGATCGCCATCTGGCCGGCCGGCTTGCCCTGGGCGTCCGTGACGACCAGTTCCTCCCGCTCCATGGCCTCGACCAGGATGACCGAACGCGCCGCGGCGATGGACCGGCTCAGGGCACCGTCCTGGATGATGTCAGTGGGTGTTTCGAGCGTCAGGTCGATCGCTATGGCGGTGGCGCCGCGCCGCTTGAGGTCGTCGATCATCCGCGCGCGCAGCGCGCGCGGCCACAGGCGGACCTGCGGCGGAAGGCTCAGCCTCCGGGCGGACTGGCGGTCCAGGGTGACAAGCGCCACATCGGCCGGCGGCGGCACGGGACCCCGCAGCTTGAACAGCCACGCGAGGCCGAACTCCTCCTCCATCACGCGTCCGACCGGGCTGAGAGCGAGCAAAAGCGCGATGCCAGCCGTGATCAGGGCGAGCACGACCGCGTTCTGCATCCGCCTCATCGAAGGCGGAGCCGTCATTCCTTGGCGCGGTCATGGACCATCGGCGCCGCCTCCGGAGTCGTCGTCTATGCCGGACAATGACCGCAATTCCGCCAAGTCGTGGATGGTGACGGTACCGGCGGAGAATCCTACCACGCCGTCGCGACGCCATATAGACAGTTGCTTGTTCACGCTCTCGCGCGTCATTCCGACGAAGGCGGCGAGTTCCTGCTGCGATAGCCGCACATCTATCTGTATGCCGGTCTCAACCGTCTTGCCGAACCGCTCCGCCAAGCGAACCAGACATCGCGCCAGCCGGGGCTGGAGGTCCAGGAACAGGGCGTCCTC